>JANMZO010000160.1:0-30745 GCA_031383405.1 Acidimicrobiia bacterium
GCGCTTCGCCGATTCAATGACACCGCCCACCTCGACCACGACATAGCGACGATCCTGACCGGCTGATCTCCCGTAGTCAGCATCGTTTGGATAGGAGCGAACCGGGTCCCCGATCTGCGGAGCACTGCTACAGGGTGCGGACTGCTTCCCCGATCTGCGGAGCACTGCTACAGGGTGCGGAGAATCGACCACGGGGCGTGTCACGCCCGGGGTATCCGTCTTCGACCAGCCAGTAGCCTCTATAGGACCTCCTCAGTTCTGCCGAAGGTGAACTACGGGAGTTGCGCGATAGCCCGGTCGATAGTTCGATCGGCCCGTTGTCGCCAACCTCCTGCACTTTTAAGCTGACTGTTGGGTTTTCGGAACCAGAGCGGCTCCGAACTTTTTGGACGATGGGACGGCACGCTAATGAAGGTTGTGATTCTGGCGGGCGGTGTAGGCAGCCGATTGAGCGAGGAGACCGACGTTCGCCCGAAGCCTATGGTCGAAATTGGATACCGCCCGATCCTGTGGCACATCATGAAGCATTACTCGCACTACGGCTTCAACGACTTCGTACTGTGTCTGGGGTACAAGGGTGACTACATAAAGCGGTACTTCACGGATATGTTGGCCGCTTCCAACGACCTCACCATCGACTTTACGAGCGGATCGGTGGAGAAGCACCCGACGAAAGCTGAACCGTGGCGAATCACCATGGTCGACACTGGCCAGCACAGCGAGACGGCCGGTCGCCTACTCAAGGTTCGGGAGTATCTCGATGATGAACCGTTCATGCTCACCTACGGCGACGGTGTGGCCGATGTCGACCTCGAGGCGCTGGTGAAGTTCCACGGCTCACACGGCCGACTCGCCACCGTTACCGCGGTGCACCCTAACGCCCGCTTTGGACAATTGGCGCTGGACGGCGACATCGTGAGCCGGTTCGACGAGAAACCGCAGATGGCGGAAGGTTGGATCAACGGCGGGTACTTCGTTCTCGAACCCGGCATCTTCGACTACATCCCGGGTGATGTCGACTGGGCCAAGGAACCGCTGGAAGGAATCGCTCGCGCCGGACAGCTTGTGGCCAGCCGACACGAGGGCTTCTGGCAGTGCATGGACACGCTGCGAGACAAGATCTATCTGAACAACCTGTGGGATAAGGGGCAAGCGACATGGAAGGTGTGGGAATGAAAGTTCTTCTGACCGGTGCCGACGGGTACATCGGGGTACGCATGGGGGACTATCTCCTCGGTCGTGGCCATGATGTGGTCGGACTCGATTCGGGTCTGCACCGCGTGGGCTGGCTCTACAACTCGACCGACCGTCGGCCGCAGACGATGACGAAAGACACCCGCGACATCAGCGTTGAGGACCTCGCCGGGTTTGACGCGGTTGTCCACCTAGCCGAGGTGTCGAACGATCCTGTCGGGGAACTAAACCCCGATGTCACGTACAAGATCAACCATCACGGCAGCGTCCGCCTGGCCACGTTGGCCAAGGAGGCCGGTGTTGAGCGGTTTGTGCATATGTCGAGTTGCAGCGTCTACGGGGCGTCAGGCGACGCGCCGAGCCGCGAAGGTGATCCAACCGAGCCATTGACGTCGTACGCGAAGTGCAAGGTTCTCGTCGAGCAAGACGTCGCCCCGCTGGCCGACGACAACTTCTCCCCGACGTTCATGCGTAACGCGACCGCGTATGGAGCGTCGCCGCGTCAGCGCTTCGACCTTGTCGTCAACGACCTGGCCGCGAGCGCATTCCTGTACAAGGAGATCCGCATGGCGAGTGACGGGACGCCGTGGCGTCCGTTCGTGCACGTGCTCGACATCTCGAAGGCTGCCGCCTGTATCCTTGAAGCTCCCCGTGACGCAGTCCACAACGAGATCTTCAACGTCGGGTCCGACAGCCAGAACCATCAGGTGCGCCAGGTCGCCGAGATCATCGGAGGTCTGGTTCCCGGTTGTGGTCTCATCTTCGGCGACTCCTCGGCTGACAAGCGCAACTACAAGGCGAACTTCACCAAGATTCATGAACAGCTTCCGGGTTTCTCCTGCGACTGGAGCGTGGAAAAAGGTGTTGCCGATCTCCTGGCGATTTTCGCCAAAATCGGATTCGACGAAGATCTCTACCGATTTCGTGGACACACCCGCATCAAGCAGGTCAAGCACCTGATCTCCACGGGTCAGGTCGACGATTTCCTCGTTTGGGAGCGATGAGTGCGCTTTGTTGAAACCAAGCTCAAAGGGGCCTGGATCGTTGAGCTCGAGACCAAAGACGACGACCGTGGGTTTTTTGCCCGGGCGTTCTGCCAGCGGGAATTCGAAGAACACGACATAGCGCCGGACGTGTGTCAGGCGAATCTCTCCCTGAGCAGCAAAGCAGGGACCGTCCGGGGCATGCATTTCCAGTATCCGCCTGCAGCGGAAAACAAGTTCATCCGTTGCATTTCCGGGGAGCTGCTCGATGTGATCGTCGATCTGCGACCTGAATCGCCGACGTTTCTGCAGCACACGGCCGTCGAACTCACCGCGTCGAACCGCCGGGCATTCGTGGTTCCGCCCCGCTTTGCGCACGGGTTCATGACACTCGCTGACGACACCGAGGTGTTATATCTTGTCAGTGCGTTTTATACTCCAGCGGAAGAAGGCGGGCTCCGGCACGACGATCCCGTCCTGGGAATTGCGTGGCCACGGGCGGTTTCAGTGATCAGCGACAAAGATGCGACCTGGTCGTCCCTTTCCGAGCAACGAGAGCGAATCGGACAAAAGATGCGAACAGACGGGCAGGATGCGAACTGAAATGATGCGATCATGATCATCGTCGACAACGCCCTGGCGGCCCGGGAACGCGCCGGCAAACCAATCCGTGTCGGAGTTTTCGGAGCCGGATTCATGGCCCAGGGCTTCGTGAACCAGGTGACGCACTCCGTTCCCGGAATGACCGTGGTCGCGATTTGTAACCGCAACGTGGAGCGGGCGCTTGCAGTGTGCGAGTACGCCGACACCAAGAGGGCCGCTGTCGTCGACACGCTTTCGGCACTGGAATCGGCCATAGCGAGCGGGTGCCCGGCTGTCACGAGCGACCCGACGCTTTTGACTCGTTCTGAGCAGATCGACTGCCTCGTCGACATGACCGGTGCCGTAGACTACGGAGCGGCTATCGCCCTCGATGCGTTCGCCCACGGCAAGCACCTCGTTCTGATGAACGCCGAGGTCGACGCGACGATTGGCCCGCTTCTGAAAAAGAAGGCCGACGCTGCGGGCGTGATCGTCACCGCAAGCGACGGTGACCAGCCCGGAGTGCAGCTCAACCTGTGGCGTTTCGTGAAGGGGATCGGTCTGACCCCTCGCGTTCTCGGCAACATCAAAGGACTGCAGGATCCGTACCGCAACCCCACAACGCAGAAGGGTTTCGCTGAAAAGTGGGGCCAGAACCCGACGATGGTGACGAGCTTTGCCGATGGCTCGAAGGTGAACTTCGAGCAGGCGATCGTGGCTAATGCCACCGGGTTCAAGGTGGCGAAACGGGGCATGTACCAGTACGACCACCTCGGTCATGTCGATGAACTGACCACCAAATATGACATCGACGAGCTACGCGAGCTCGGCGGCATTGTGGAATACGTGGTCGGTTCCAAGCCGGGACCCGGCGTTTTCTGTCTGGCCGAGCACACCGACCCCAAGCAGCAGCATTATCTGAATCTCTACAAACTGGGCGAAGGCCCGCTGTACAGCTTTTACCAGCCGTACCACCTGTGCCACTTCGAGACGCCCACGACGGTCGCTCGTGTCGTGCTGTTCGGTGACCCTTGCGGACAACCCGAGGGTTGGTCGTCGGTTGAGGTGGTAGCCGTGGCAAAGCGCGATCTTCTCGCAGGAGAGGTATTCGATGCGTACGGCGAATACATGACCTACGGCGAGGCCGACAACTCTGACGTGGTACAGCGCGAAGCTCTGGTACCCCAAGGCCTGATTGAGGGCTGTATCGTAAAGCGCGATCTGCCCAAAGACTCGGTGATCGGGTGGGCTGATGTCGAAGCCCCGGCCTCCAGTATCGGGCATCAGCTTTACCGCGAGCAGCAGGAAGCGGCCCGGCAGGACGGCGCCGCCGGTTACTGATCCTCGGTACACGGTCGATCAGTGATCGACCGTTTCGGGAACGATCCGCTGGTCGGTTCTGGCTTCGCAGCCCACGTCGGTTGGGACATCAGGTTCGGCAACGGCCATCATGGGTCCCATGAAACATACGCGCCTCGGTCGTACCGGCCTTTCCGTATCCCGACTTTGTCTGGGCACGATGACATTCGGATTGCAGTGCGATGAAGCGACGAGCTTCGCCATCATGGACGCGGCCGCAGAGGCGGGGATCACGTTCTTCGACACCGCCGACGTGTATCCGCTCGGTGGGGGGATCGACACGGTTGGACGAACGGAGGAAATCGTCGGCCGATGGATGGCCGGCCGCCGAGACGACTTCATCCTCGCCACAAAATGCGTCGGGCAGATGAGCGGTCGCCGATGGGACCGTGGCGCATCGCGAAAGCACATCATGGGTGCCGTCGATGCCTCTCTCCGCCGGCTCGGGACCGAGTACATCGACCTCTACCAGATGCACCAGTTCGACCCAACCGTTGCGCAAGACGAAACCCTAGGCGCGCTTACCGATTTGGTACGGTTGGGCAAGGTGCGTTACATCGGTTGCTCGAACTATCTGGCCTACGAACTTGCCCGCGGCATCGGTCGCTCGGAGACGCTCGGTCTGGCCCGTTACGACTCGGTGCAACCTCGCTACAACCTTCTCTACCGCAACGTCGAACGGGAATTGCTGCCGCTTTGTGCCGAGGAGGGGATCGGCGTGATTCCGTACAATCCGATCGCCGGTGGGTTCCTGAGCGGCAAGCACCAGCGTGGCAAGCCGACCGATGCCAGTCGTTTCACGCTCGGCACCGCGGCAGACCGCTACCAGGAACGTTATTGGCACGATCGCCAGTTCGACACCGTGGATGCGATGCGTGAGCTCGCGACGGCGAGCGGAGTGAGTCTGGCGACGCTTGCGGTCCAGTGGGTGCTCAGCAACCCTGCGATAACCTCTCCGATCGTCGGAGCGTCGCGACCCGAGCAGCTGGCCGATGCTTCCGCCGCGGTGGTTTCACCAATCGACCCGCAGGTCAAGTTGCAGCTCGACGAGCTGACCGTTGACTACGTGAACCATCCAGCGCCTCGGTAGGGCATCGGATGAACAGACGCGCTTTTCGTGGTCCAACGGGTCGAGATAGCAATCCGGTGTTGATCTGATGACGATGACCCTCGGGGTGTGTGTCGCTTCGGACGTATCCGATATCGACTATGCGGTGCTGGCCGAAGAACTCGGCTACTCGCACCTCTGGTTCGCCGACAGCCAGATGCTGTGGTCCGACTGCTACGCCACTATGGCGCTCGCCGCAGCCCGGACGACCCGGATCAAGATCGGGACCGGAGTGGCCGTCGCCGGAACCCGAACGGCTCCGGTGACGGCCAGCTCGCACGCGACCATCAACCGGATCGCTCCGGGCCGCGTCTTCTGTGGTGTCGGTACCGGCAATACGGCTATGCGGGTGATGGGCCACCGTCCGATGCCGATCGCCGAGTTCGAGGCGTACATCGAAACCCTGAAGCCACTTCTGGCTGGACAGGAGGCGGAGTTCGTCTGGCGGAAGAAGTCGGCGCCGATCCGTCACCTCATGGCCGATCGAGGGTTCGTCGATTTCGCGGAACCGATGCCGCTGTACATCTCCGGATTCGGCCCCCGGGCCATGGCTCTGGCGGCCAGGCACGGCGACGGTCTCGTGATGTCGGTGCCTCCCGTACCGACGGCGATCGAGCGGGTCTGGGGTCGGCTCGATTCCGCGGCGACAGCGGCCGGTCGGGTCATCGATCGAACATCGTTTCTTACCGCGACCCTCACCACGGCTTTCGTGCTCGACGACGGCGAGTCAATCGATTCCCAGCGGGTCCGCGAAGGAGTGGGGGCCTTCGCCATCGCGGGGCTTCACTATGCGTACGAGCAGTGGCGAGAGGCCGGCCGGCCCGACATGCCGGCCCGGTTCAGTTTCTGGAATGACTACGTCGATATGCTCGAAAGCGTCGATCCGGCGCGCCTCCACCAACGCATTCACCAGGGACACAACTGCTGGGTGCTTCCCGAGGAGGAACGCTTCGTCACCGAGGAACTGATCACCTCGTCGTGTCTCGTGGCGACCGCCACCGACATGGCCCGGCGAATCAATGAACTGGAAGCTGCCGGGTTGTCCCACCTCATGCTGCTGCCCCCGCTTGACCCGAAGGAGACCGTGCTTCGAGACATTGCTACGAAGGTCATGCCCCTGCTCCGACACGGATAGGGTGTCGTGTGCCTTCTTCGACCGTAGCCCCGTCGAGTGCGGCTTCCGCTCCGGTAATCGCGGCCGCAGAGCCTGTGCTTCCTCGCTACTTCGTGTTGGCGCTCGCCGGCTTCATGGGTATGGCGGCGATATCGATCGACATCCTGCTCCCGGCCTTTCCGGCGATCCGAAAATCGTTCGATCTGCCGGCCGACTCCACCCGTGTTTCATTGCTCATCACCTCGTTCTTCTTCGGGATGGCGACCGGCCAGCTGTTTTACGGGCCAGCCTCCGACCGATTCGGCCGCAAACGACCGTTGATGGTGGGGCTCGGGATCTTTGTGTTCGCCGGGGTTGGAACCGTTCTGTCGACATCGCTCGCCATGATGATCGCATGGCGCTTTCTCTGGGGCTTCGGAGCTGCGGGACCGAGGTCGCTCACCCTGGCGATGGTGCGCGACACCTCGGTCGGGGACTCGATGGCAAAGACGATGTCCGTCATCATGAGCATCTTTGTGGTCATCCCCATTGTCGGTCCGGTGGTCGCTTCCGGGATCTTGAAGGTTGGCTCGTGGCGTCTGGTGTTCTGGTTACCGATCGTGTTCGCGTTCTGGATGCTGTTCGTGCTTACGAAAATGCCGGAGACACTTCCGGAATCGAAGCGGCGCTCGGTGGGCCCGGAGGCGTTGTGGCAAGCGGTACAGGTCATCTTCCGAACTCGCGTCACGGTCGGTTGTGGCCTCGCTGTTGTGTTCTACTTCGGGATCATGTCGTCGTACATCGGGGGAGCGGAAGTTATCTTCGACGACGTGTACGGGCAGGGTGCGCGTTTTCCGCTGATCTTTGGAGTGGTCGCGATCTGTTTCGGCACGGCATCATTCCTGAATGCCCGTATTGTCGGGCGGTTCGGTTTATCGAGGGTATTGCGGGTCGGCTCTCTGACGGGCGTGGCGACCAGTGGCGCGTTGATGGCACTTGTTGTTGGCTTCGGTGGGAAACCTCCGGTGATTCTTCTGATCCTCGGAATGTCGGTGATGCTGCCGGTGATCTCGGGTATGGCGCCGAACTGCAACTCGGCGGCGATGGCCCCTGTGCCGCACGTCGCAGGGATGGCCACGGCGATTCTAGGAACCGCTGGAACGGCGGGCGGTGCGGTATTCGGTGCCATCTCGAACCGGGCCTTCAACGGCTCGTCTACACCCTTCGCGCTCTACGCCTTCGGCTTCGCAACTGTCGCTGCTTGTGCAATCCACTTCGTGGCGCGACCCGTCCGTCTGGTGATCAGCGGTCGCTGACCCATCGCAGAAGTCGCGTTGGCCCGAAGTTGCGTTCGAACGTAGGGCGGATCCGGATTCACACCAAATTCTCAACTGGTCGTGCAATGGTGGCGCGGTGATGAACCCATCGGGCACAGACGTACGTGAACAGCCAGTCGAAGCCGTTACCGTTTCCCATGGGTTGCCTTCGCCAGCTACCGACCTCGGGGGAGTTTCCGGTCGACGTTGGTTCCGATGGCCCGGCGCCGAAGTTGCGTCGGTCGTGTTGCTCCTGTGCGGTTCGGCGGTGCTGAACCTATGGGCGCTTACTTCCGTGGGCTGGGGCAACGCGTACTACTCAGCCGCCGCTCGCAGCATGGGTTCCAGTTGGAAGAGCTTCTTTTTCGCGAGTCTCGATTCGAGCGATTTTGTTTCGATCGACAAACCGCCGTTCTCGCTGTGGGTTCAGGTTCTCTCGAGCAAAGTCTTTGGTTACTCGCAGTTTTCCCTTCTGTTCCCCGAAGCTCTCGCCGGAATCGGTGGTGTCCTGCTTCTGTATGTGGGCATACGACGGGCCTGGGGGCACCACGCCGGATTGGCGGCAGGCGCGGCCCTTTCAGTGACCCCGATCTTTGTCGCCGTGAACCACACGAACGTCATGGACAGCGTGCTTGTTTTTCTCATGACGGCAGCCGCAGTCGTGTCTCTGGAAGCGGCCCGACGAGGGCAACTTCGATGGCTGATCCTCGCCTGCGTCGTCGCCGGATGCGCGGTCACGGCAAAGATGGCGGCAGCTCTCCCGGTTCTGCCTGGCATCGTGGCGACGTATGCCTGGTGCGCCCCGAGATCGTGGCGTACCCGGCTATGGCACAGCGCGGTTGCGACCGTCGTCCTGGGCGCCGCATCGCTCTGGTGGTTCAGCATCGTTTGGCTGACCCCGGCCGATGCCCGCCCGTACGTTGGCTCAACCCAGAAGAATTCTGTCTTCGAACTGGCCGTGGAGCGCAACGGCGTTAACCAGGTCGAAGGCGGCAGCGGCCCGGGCGGCGGGTTGGGGGGACGCCCCGGAGGTTTTGGAGGACGTCGCGGTGGGGCAGGGCCCAACGGAACGCCCGATGGACTGCCCAACGGACGGCCCAACGTAGGCGGAGACGGAGGGGCGATAACGCCGAACTTGCCTCCCGGGTTTCCTGCTGTGCAAGTGACCCCTCCGAACGACGGTCAGGGCGCGCCCGGTGGATTGTTCCCGCCGGGTGTTCCGGTCCCGAACGTTGTGAATGGCGTACCGGCACTTCCCGGCGGTGGCGTTCCCGGCGGTGGCGTTGGTGGTGCTCCGGGAGGTGGCGCTCCGGGCGGATTCGGTGGACGCAACGGCCGTGGTCTTCCCGGTCGAGGGGGACCGGGGGGATTCGGCATCGGGTTCAGCGGGGGATCCGCCGGGTCGTTTCGGCTGATGAACAGCGACCTCGGTACGCAGATTGGATGGCTTCTCCCGTCCGCGCTTCTCGGATCATTCGCTGCATTGATCGTGATTGGACCCCGAGGCTCGCGGAAACTGGGTGCACTGGTGATGTTCGGCAGTTGGTTCGCCGGTGCGGGCATCGTGTTCTCCATCACCAAGGGCATCGTCCATCCGTACTATGTCGCGCAGCTGGCTCCTCCGTCGGCCGCATTATTCGGGATCGGGTTCGGGGCTTGGACGAAGACCTCCGTCGATGGTCGTCGGCGCTGGGTGCAACTGCTCTTCCCGATCGGACTTGTCGCCACGGCCTACGCCCAGTGGGTGATCCTGCGTCGGGTCGAGTGGCGGGGCTGGCTGGCGTACGTTGCCGCTGCCGCGGTCGGAATCGCCGCCGTCGGCTCCGCACTGACGTTCGTGGCCGGCCGACGCGGTTCCCGGCGGACGGGGACGGTCGTTGACGGCAAAGCCGACCGCACCGACACCGAGAACTATGTCTCGAGGGTCGCACCGTTCCTTCGGCGACCGGGTTTCACCGCCCTCGGTCGCACCCTCGGTGTCGGGTCCGTGCTTCTGGCGCCACTTCTGTGGACGCAGTGCAGCCTGGCCGCGGGCATCTCCGGCAACCTTCCGTATGCCAACCCCGTGGCCGTGAGCAATGGTGGGAGGGTCTCCGGAGGAATTGCACCGAACGGGGGGACGACGTTCACCACGGCCGCCACGGGTCCACTCGTCACCTATCTACGGTCCCAGCGAAAGGGGGAGGACTGGATCCTCGCGGTGCCGAGCGCCGGATCGGCGGAACCGATCATCATCAACACCGGCGAGCCGGTGATGGCGCTCGGTGGCTTTATCGGAAGCGATCCGATCGTCACCGACGGGCAATTGGCAGAACTCGTGGCCGACGGCCGTGTCCGGTTCTTTCTTGCTTCGGAGAACGGCGGCGGTGTTGGGCGCGGGGGCGGTCCGTTCGGCGGCGGGAGCCACGCCAGTTGGATCACGTCGAACTGCTCACGCGTCGACGAGGCGTTGTGGATGAGCGGAAATGTCAACACCAACAGCTCATCCGGCGACGCAGGTGGCCGGGCTTTCCCGGGTGGGCCGACGGCAGGTACCTACTCTCTCTACGACTGTAAATCGGCGTAGCTTCGAGGTATTCGGGCTACGAGCGAACCGTTTCCCGTTCGGGGTTTTGACATGACGACCAGGTTGCCCACAGGCTCAGGCCATGGCCGATGACCTTTATGAAAATCCACCGATCCTCGCTGAACCGTCACCAATCATTCCTGCGGCAACGGTCGTACTCGCTCGCGACGGTGACCGGGGTGTCGAGATCCTTCTCGTGCGTCGGGTCGGGCGGGGCAACTTTGCCGGTTTCTCGGTCTTTCCCGGAGGTCGGGTCGATCCGGAAGATTTCCAACCGGCCGCCCCGGACGACGATTTCGCTGCGGCGCGGCGGGCAGCGGTTCGGGAAGCGGCCGAAGAGGTGAACCTTCACATCAACGAACACGAACTGGTTGCGCTCTCGCACTGGACGCCGCCGCCGTTCGAGATGAAGCGGTTCGGGACCTGGTTCTTCGTCGCACCTACCGTGCCCGGAGAAATCGCCATGAGCGAAGGCGAACTCAACCAGTTCGACTGGATCTCCCCGTCGGATGCGATCGCACGCCACGCCGACGGCGCAGTGACCATGGCCCCGCCAACGTGGATAACCCTGCACGACCTCCAGGGTTTCACGTCGGTCGACTCGATGCTCGATGCGCTGCGCGAACGAGAAGCCTTCCGCTTCCTGACGTGGCCGATCCGCCGTCAACCCCTTGTACTCAGTTGGGCCAACGACATCCATCACCTCGCGCCGCTCGAAGACGTCGAACTCGACGCCGACGGTTCCCGGCACCGTCTGCACATGAACGACGACGGCTGGGTATACGAGCGGTCGGGTTGGTGACGTTCGACCACCGGGAGTTGGTCCAAACGGCTTCGGCAGGCGTGCTTGTCGGTCGTCAGCGTTCGAGAACTGAATCGGCCTGACATGCCTCATCGGCTCGGTGCCCGGTGTCCGGTGCGCGATCCATGACCTAACCTGCTAGGCGCAACGTGTCGGGTCGCAACGCGGCGACCGACCGCGCCCACTCCATGACCGACGAACTTCGACTAAGCAAATACAGCCACGGCGCCGGTTGAGCCTGCAAGCTCGGCCCGTCCGAGTTGGCGCAGGTCCTGCGCCGTTTGCCTGTCTCCACCCACCCTGATCTCCTTGTCGGCACGTCGACCGGCGACGATGCCGCAGTTTGGCGCGTCGACGCTGACCGGGCGATGGTCGCCACGGTCGACTTTTTCACGCCGATCGTCGATGATGCGAAGACCTGGGGAGCGATCGCGGCAGCCAACTCGGCGAGCGATGTCTACGCGATGGGCGGACGGCCGCTTTTCGCCCTCAACATTGCCGCCTGGCCCCGCGGGGTCATCGACTTCGACGTGCTCGGAGACGTCCTCGAAGGGGCCGGCGAAGTTGCCACCCGGGGAGGATGGATCGTCGTAGGCGGGCACACCGTCGACGGGCCGGAGCCCATGTACGGCATGAGCGTGGTCGGCGAGGTCCACCCCGACCGGATCATGACCAACGACGCAGGACGCGTCGGCGACGTGCTCGTTCTGACAAAGGCCATCGGCACCGGGATCGTCAGCACCGCGCTGAAGCGGCTTGATCCCGCAGCGATCCAACCAGGAGGCCGTCTTCACGCGGGTTACACCGCCGCCGTAGCGTCGATGACGCAACTCAACGACCGGGCGAGCGGCATTTCCCGCTCATTCAATGTGCGTTGTGCGACCGACATCACCGGCTTCGGTCTGACCGGTCATCTTCACAAGCTAGCCAGGGCGAGCGGACTCGCAGCGGTGCTGCACGTCGCTAACATTCCGCTGATCCCCGATGTGGCCGAACTGCTCGGCGAGGGCTTCGTGCCGGGCGGCACCCATCGAAATCTGGAGTTCGTCGAACCGTTGGTCGACGACGCGAATGGGCTGTGGGAAGCGAACCGCTTTCTGCTCGCCGACCCGCAGACTTCGGGTGGCCTGGTGCTGTGCCTGCGGCCCGAGCAGGTCGAGGAGGCAGTGGCCGAGTTGACGGCGGCCGGGCTCCTTGCGGCAACAATAGGGGAACTCACCGGTCTCGACGCTCCGGGCGCGTTGTTGATTCGCTAGCGCCGGCAAAGGCTCGGCTAAGGCCCACGAGCCCTGTCAGTAATCGATTCCGCGCTTCGCCGCGATGCCTGATGCGTACGCGTGCTTGACCTCGGTCATCTCGGTGACCGTGTGGGCGATTGCGATCAGCGCCGCAGGTGCATCCCGTCCCGTGCAAATTACGTTGACGGATGGAGGGCGGTGCTCGATTGCGCTGACCACCTCGTCGATCGATATCCAACCCCAGTTCATGGGGTAGGTGATCTCGTCGAGGACGACGAGTTGATATTTTCCCGACTCGATATGGTCGCGGGCCGAGCGCCATGCCTCAGCGGCTATTGCTTCAGATTCGGTCAGGTTCTCGCTGTCCCACGAGAAACCGTCGCCGAGCGCCCACCAATCGACGCCGAGTTGGCGGCCAATCTTCTCCTCGCCGACTTTCCAATTGCCTGACTTGAGGAACTGCACAACCGCGACGCTCCATCCACGGGCAACGGAGCGCATCATCGTTCCGAATGCTGCGGTCGATTTGCCCTTCCCGTTTCCCGTGTTTACGAGAACCAGCGACGGAACGCGGATCTCGGGTGCCTTGATTGGTGAGTCGGTTATCGGCGCGAGGACAGTTTCGTCGGACATCCGCACTGGTTTAGTGCATCACGGTGCGTCGACATTCACATCCGTGCGTGCACTGCGGCGGCACGGGTTGTGATCAACTGCGTATCGCATGTCGATCCCCCACGATGCTCCGTCGCCCCGTTCCGGATTCCGGTCGATGTTCGGGCAGTACTTCGCGGCCCAACAGTTTCTCACCCGCTTGCCGTGTCCGTCGTGGACGCCCTGGCAGCCTGAAGACCTGGCCCGGTCCACCGCGTGGTTCCCCATGGTCGGAGTAGTGGTTGGAGGTCTTGCGGCCGCCACCGCGGCACTGGTCGGCGGAGCGCTGAAACTGTCTGGAGTGGTCGTCGCGGTCTTTGTCGTCGCTGTGCCCGTAATTGTGACCGGGTTCTTTCACGAGGACGCGTGGGCTGATGTCTGCGACGCGTTCGGCGGTATGACGCCCGATCGGCGACGCGAAATCATGCGCGATAGCCGCGTGGGTTCGTTCGGAGCGACCGGGGTGGCATTGCTCATCGTGGCAAAGGTCGCGGGTCTGGCGGTGCTCCCGTGGCAGGTCGTCGGACCGGTAGTGCTATGTGCACATACATTATCTCGGTGGGGCTCGGTCGCCATGATCAACATGTCGTCCTATGTCGATGACCCGTCGTCGCTGTCGAAACCGTACGTCGGGCAGGTGACCCGGCCCCGCCTGGCGTTCGCAACGCTGGTCCCGACGGTTCCGTTGACGATATGGGTGTTCGGACCGGTCCCCGGAGCCGCGATGGCCGTGTCTGTGATTGCGGTGGTCTGGCTGGCGACACGCTTCTTCGCCGAGTGGCTCGGCGGAATCACCGGCGACTGTCTCGGAGCCATCAATCAGCTGGTGGAATTGAGCGTCTACCTCGTCGCCGGACAGCCCGCCGTGCTCGACGCGCTGCGCAGGTTCTGACGCGAGCCGAAGATTGACCGACTATGCGACTATACGTTCTGTTCTTTTGCTCGGCTGAACAGCAACAGACCGAGTGCGCTGAGCACGGCACCGATGAGATACGACGTCCGGTAACCACCGGCGTGGTCGCGTAGATAGCCGTAGAGAAACGGCCCGGCTGCCACGCCGATTGTCGTGAAGAACTGGCTCCGGCCGTAGATGCGCGCGTAATCACGCACCCCGAAGGTTGTCGCCAGGAGCAGCGGATGCAGCAGCAGCACGTTGCCTATCATCAGGCCGAACAGCACGGCCGCTGCCGTCACCGCTGCGGTCCCGTGTGCGAACGCCAGAATGCTGAGGGCCAAGGACTGCATCGCAAGGATCATGAATGTGAAGGGGCGATTCCCGATCTTCGGGAGTATCAGGCTGCTTGAGAGACGCCCGACCACGCTGCACGCCGCGATGATCGACAGGATGCGTCCGGCCGACGCCTCGGCCGCGATGCGCTCGTGGGCCAACTTGTCGAGCTGGGCTATTGCACCAACCTGAGCCCCCAATGCGCAAAGAAAACCGAACGTGATGGCAATGAACGCGGGAGAACCGATGGCGTCTTCATACGAGACTCCATTGAGAACCGGGCGGGTTGATCCGCCCGAGGTGCTCGTTGTGAAGGCCAGCGGCAAGCCGTCGGATGCCAGACCGTACCTCGCCGGGTCGGGTCGAAGAAAGATCACGCATGCCGGTATGACGCCAACCAGATACAGCACCGCAATCCACGAGGTGGCATGTTCAATCGACATGGTTTTCAACAGATTGCGCGCCACGGGCGTCAGGACGATGCCACCGAACGAAAGGCCGGTACTCGCAATCGAAAGGGCCACAACGCGTTTCTTGTCGAACCAGCGGGCCACGAGCGTGGTCGAGACGATGAGCGCGGTGGCCGCATACCCGATTCCGAATACTCCATAGACCAGGTACACCTGCCATATCCGGGTTACCCGGCCGAGCAGAAGCATCGCGCCCGAAGCAATAAGTGCACCTACGACAACTATCGGTCTCGGGTCAATCGTTCGCAGCAGTCGGGCGATGAAAACGCCGGCGACGCCGGAGGCGATGAAGTAGACCGCAGTGGCCGCCGACATGCTGGAGACCGAGAAGCCTCGGGTGCGATTCAGCGCCGACAGGTACACCGATAATCCGTAAAACCCAAGACCGGCCGACGTGGTGAGAATAATGAATAAGCCGACGATGACCAGCCAACCACGGGATAGTTTCGACATTCCGACCGACGGTACTTCTCGGGCCCGGGTCCCTGCGAACCCGTGAACGGTCCCTGGGAACAGGTGAACGATCCTGGCGTACCGGTGAAGCAGGGGAGCCCGTTGGCGTTATGGCACGCTCGCGTGCCGTTCAGTTGTCGATCTCCGCTAACCTGCCCCTACCTGACTCATCCTGAGTCATCTTCTGACTCAAGGGGAGTAGCAGATGGTGCGAAATCGTTTCTTCGTTCGTCGGGTGGTCTTTGGCGTTGTCTCCGGGCTGGTTGTGCTGGGCCTTGCCGGATGTACCAGTGACAAGAAGGACTCGGGCACCAATGCGTCGGGACCGAATGCCGAAGAGACGGTTAACCCCGCCGATGCACCGTTCGGCTCTGGCATCGCGGGGAAGAAGGTGGTGTACCTGATCAACGGAGCTCTCGGCGACAAGGGTTTCTACGATTCGGGTGAGGCTGGCATCAAGGAACTTGAGGCCACGTACAAGGTGACCTCCCGTACGCTCGAAGCCAATTTCGACGCCTCGAAGTACCAGTCGCTCGTCGACGCGGCTTTCGAGGAGGGCGATGTGATCTTCGCCATCGCCTACGGGTTCGAAGATGCGCTCAAGAAGGCCGCCGCCGCGCACCCCAACATTCCCGTCGTCAACCTTGACTTCGACATTGCCGACGTCAACAAGCACGTGACCTCAGTCGACTTCGTCGAGGAGGAGTCGGCGTATCTTGCCGGAGCGGCGGCCGCCCTCCTCACCACTGACACCGCGATCGCCGGCGTGAACCCAGACAAGAAGCTTGGCGTCGTGCAGGGCGACGTGGACCCGGTCACCAGTTCCTTCGGCTTCGCCTTCACCAACGGGGCAAAGGCCATCGACCCCGACATGAAGGTCGAGATCAGCTCACTCGGTGGTGCATGGGATGATCAGGCGAAGGCCAAACAGGCGGCCGACCAGCTCTACGACAGCGGCGTCGACGTGGTGTTCCAGGTTGCCGCCGCGGCCGGTCTCGGTGTGCTTCAGGCCGCGAAGGACCGTGGCCTTTACGCCATTGGAGTCGACGCGAATCAGAACGACCTCCAGCCGGGTCACGTCATCGCATCTGACATCAAGAATGTTGGCGGAGCAATCACCAGGATCGCTGCGCAGATCGAGAGCGGGTCGTTCCGGCCCGGTCAGGTCCTGAGCTACGGAATCGCGGAAGGCGGGGTCGATCTCGACCTGACTGCCACGAAGCCTGTCCTCTCCGCCGCGACGGCGGCCAAACTGAAAGCGCTTCGCGACCAGATTGTCGCTGGCACCTTGAAGATCGAGCGTTACGTCGCCAAGTAAAGGCTCAGCCGAACCGGGGCAGGCTTCAAGGACGTGGGCCCAGTGAGTTCTCCAATGACTTCGATCGTGGCCTTCGAGGACGTCACCAAGGTCTACCCACCGGCAACGGTGGCCCTTGACCGGGTGAGCGTCGAGATCCAATCCGGCGTCATCCACGCCTTCGTGGGTGAGAACGGAGCCGGAAAGAGCACACTCATGCGGGTGCTCTCGGGGGAGGTCAAGCCCGACCACGGCGAGCTTCGGGTTCGCGGCCGCAACGTTGTCTATGGGAGTGCCGCCCAGGCCATGACCGATGGCATCGGGATGGTCCACCAGGAAATCCTCCTCGTCAATGAACTGCGCGTGTGGGAGAACATCGTTCTGGGTGTGGAGCCGGTGACGGGTGGCAAGTTCGGCTTCGGAAGAATCGACCATAGAGCGGCCCGGGATCAGGTGGCTCGAAGCATCGAAACATACGGTCTGAGGCTCGAGGTCGACGCGACCGTCGGCGATCTCAGTGTGGCCGCCCGTCAGAAGGTCGAGATCTGCAAACTGCTACACCGCGGCATGGAGATCCTGATACTCGATGAACCGACCGCCGTTCTGGCGCCCCAGGAGATCCCCGAACTTTTCGGCGAACTCCGCAGGCTCCGGTCGGCCGGGCACACGATTTGTTTCATCTCGCACCATCTCGACGAAGTGCTCGACCTGTGTGACACCGTCACCGTCCTTCGGAACGGGTCGTTGATTGAAACCCGACCCGTTGGAAGCACAACGATTCCCGAACTTACCCGCATGATGGTCGATCGCGACCTACTGCTGGGCGTGCAACGCCCGAGCGGTCGATTCGGCCCCGTATTGCTCGATGTACGTGACCTCACCTGGTCGGAGCCCGGCGTTGCCGCGCTTGGTCCGGTCACGCTCTCGGTGCGATCCGGCGAGATCGTAGGCGTGGCCGGAGTCGAGGGCAACGGCCAGGCCATGCTGGTCGAGTGCCTGACCGGACTTCGGCGTCCGACGGGTGGCTCGGTGGAGATACATGGAACTGACTTCACCGAATCGAGCATTCTGGACCATCGACGGGCGTTAGCGTACGTCCCGGCCGACCGGAAGACGGCCGGTTCCGCTGGCGGGGCTTCCATTACGGAAAACATCGCAATGACCCACCATCGCCTGACCGACCGTTTCACCAAACACATCGGCCCGGTGAAGATCATGGACCGCGGCGTAATGCGGTCCGCTGCGGAGATCGTCCGGTCGGAGTACTCGGTGGCGACACCATCGGTCGATGTCGACCTGAGGAACCTCTCGGGCGGCAATCAGCAGAAGGTCATTCTCGGACGCGAACTGCTCGAGGACCGTCCGTTTGTGCTGCTCGACCAGCCGACCCGCGGCCTTGACGTCGGTTCGATCGAGTTCGTGCACCGGCGGATCCTGCAGTTGCGAAGCGAGGGAAGGGCGATCCTGCTCGTGTCGGCCGATCTCGATGAGATCGAACGCCTCTGTGACCGGGTCGTCGTTATGCACCGGGGCCGGGTCGCCCTCGATGCGGACACGGCCGGGCTTGACCGGGTCAGCATCGGACGCGCGATGCTGGAAGGACCGATCCTGCCGGGACCGAAGCCCGCCACTGGGCGTCATGAATAGCCGCTCATTCCAACAGCGCCGCCAATGGTCTTCCTCCCTGCTCGGACTCGCCCTGGCGCTCGTCGTTGGTCTCATTGCCGCCAAGGGTTTCGGCTACGCCGCGATCGATGGCTACCGGGCACTCGGTCGCTACTCCTTCGGGTCGATGTCCAAGACCGGCTTCACGCTGTCCAACGCAGTTCCGCTGCTACTGACCGGTCTTTCAGCAGCAATCGCGTTCGGATCCGGCCCGGTCAACCTCGGCCAACCCGGACAGGTGCTGATGGGAGCGCTCTTCGCCGTGGTGGGCGGTCTGTCGGTTTCCCTACCGAAAGCCCTGCAGATTCCGCTCCTGCTCGCTCTTTCATTTCTGGGAGGCGCACTTTGGGCTGGCGTCGCCGCGCGGTTCAAGCGCCACTTCGGTATGGACGAGTTCATCGTCACGCTGATGCTCAACGAGATCGCGCGTCTCTTCACCGACTGGATGATTGGCTCGCCACTGCGCGACCGGTCGGCGGGATCGGTGACCACGAAGGCGATCAACCCGACGGGGTTCCTGCCATCGTGGGGCTCCGTGAATCTCAGTGTCCTTGTTGGGTTGGCCATGTTGGTCGCGTGCGTGGCCCTTATGCAAGGTCTGGTGGTCGGTTACGAATGGCGGATGACGGGCAAGGCGCCGATGTTCGCTCGAAACGGAGGCGTCGACGTTGATGCGAACTTCGGCCGGATCCTGTTTTTCACCGGCGGACTCGCCGGAATGGCCGGGGGAGTCCTCCTGATGAGCGGATCATCCCACCGGTTCCTCAAAGGCCTGGGGGGAAACTTTGGATGGGACGGCGTGATGATCGCCGTGGTCGCCGTCAACGCGTTGCTGGCGGTGCTGTTGTACGCACTGGTTTTTTCCGGACTTCAGACCGGCGCTATCGGGATGGAAGTCCGGGCAGACATCCCGCAGGAGTTCATTCAGATCCTGCAGGCCATGATCGTTCTTGTGACCGTCGCCGCTCGCGGGTTCGTCGAGTCGACGCGGCAACGACTTGCTTCCCGACAAACCGCAGAAGGCACCTTTCGGAGTTCAACACCCCCCGGCAACCGGTTCAGCGCCCACGATTAACGCTAAACCCGATCGTTAACGGCACAATCGAGCGTGTCACAATCCAGAAATGATGAGCGGGGGAGCCGTAGTGTTCATGTGAGCGGGCGCTCTGATTCGGTCCTGATGTGGTTTCGGCGGGACCTTCGCGTTGAGGCGAACCCGGCGCTGGAGGCGGCTGCAGCTCTCGCCGAGGAACTTCGGGTCAAGGTCGTGCCCCTGTTCGTCCTCGATCCTGAACTTGTCCGTTCGGGGCGGGCGAACCGAATGGCTTTCCTTTACGACGCCCTCCGTTCATTTCGGGCCTCGGGAGTGCCGCTCGTGGTGCGCTTCGGTCGATCCGACGACGTCGTTGTCTCGGCGTCTGAAGAATTCCGTTCGGCCGCCGTCGTGTGCACAGGGGATTTCTCACCGCTCGGACGCGCTCGTGATGCACGGGTAGCCCAACGACTCAGTGCCGTGGGCCTGAACCTGCAAACCGTCGGAAGTCCCTATCTCGTTGACCCTGGCAGCATCCGCAAAGGCGATGGCACTCCGTTCAAAGTCTTCACGCCGTTCCGACGGGCCTGGGAGCAGTACCTCGGCGAACGTGTGTCGCCCAGACGCCCCTCGAAGATCGTTTCGGCATCTTCCGTTCCCTGGTTCGCCGGCATAGACCTCGAACGCTCCGTTGGACTGGGCGATATTCCGCAAACACCTGCCGGTTCGTCGAAGGTGCTGCCCCGGGCCACTGAGGGCGCGGCGTGGAGTCGTCTGCAGGCGTTTCTGGAAACCAATCTGCACACCTACGACGCCGGCCGGAACATTCCCGCTCTCGACGCCACCAGTCGACTATCCGCCGATCTGAAATTCGGGTTGCTCCACCCGGCACAAATAGTCCCGCTGCTTGAAGGTGGCGGAGCGGGGGCCAGCGTGTTCCGCTCGGAACTGTGCTGGCGCGACTTCTACGCCGACGTGCTGTGGCACCGGCCCGAAACCGCCCACCAGCCTTTCAACCCGGCGATGGAAGCGATGGAGGTCGACACGGGTGCGTTGGCCGATGAACGATTCGACGCGTGGTGTCACGGACGCACCGGGTACCCGTTCGTCGATGCCGGCATGCGACAACTGCTGCTGGAGGGGTGGATGCACAACCGCATGCGTATGGTGACGGCGAGCTTCCTCGTGAAGGACCTCCACCTCGACTGGCGACGCGGAGCGGCCTGGTTCATGGAGCAACTCGTCGATGCTGACGTGGCGTCAAACCAGCACGGATGGCAGTGGACCGCCGGAACCGGTACTGACGCGGCCCCGTACTTCCGCATCTTCAATCCCGTATCGCAGGGTCTGAAGTTCGATCCGACCGGTGCTTACATCCGTCGGTACGTGCCGGAACTTGCACCGTTCAGCGACCGTGAGATCCACGAACCGTGGAGCGCAAATGGCGGCGGGCTCTTTGGTGGAGTGGACGGCTATCCTGCGCCGATCATCGATCACGCCGACGAACGCCGGGAGTCACTAGCGCGCCTAGGAGCGCTCAAGCATGCCGAGATGTCGCCCCGCCCGGCCTGACGTGGCTCTTCACAGACCGGGTATGCGTCCGAACTACGCAAGTTGTGGCGGGAGTTCACTACGATGATGCAATGACCAAGGAGGCTGAGGGCTCAAGCGCTCGTGGCGTCGACGCGTCACCCGGTCGTTCTGAACACGTGTCGCATCCCCCGTTGACAGACGCAAGTCACGACGCGGAGGTGGCCGACCCGCTCGACCGACGCAAGGCCGCCGTTCTTCGTGCCGTCGTTTCGGAACACATCGAAACCGGCCAGCCCGTCGGCTCGAGTCACATTTCGACCAGCCCCGGCATCGGTGTTTCGTCGGCAACCATCCGCAACGAAATGAGCGCTCTCGAACGCGACGGTTACCTCATGCATCCACATACCTCGGCGGGTCGGATCCCGACTGACCGCGGCTACCGGTTCTTCGTAGACTCCCTCGACGGGGCGACACGCCTGCCCGAACCGAAGATCCAGAAAGTACGGCAATTCTTCGAGAGTGCCCGGGGCGAACTTGAGCAACTCATGACCGAGACCTCGAAGATGCTTTCCAACCTGACCGACTACGCCGCGGTTGTGGTCGGGCCGGCGCCCGACGCGGCCACGATCCGGTCCGTGCAGATCGTGGCGCTCAATTCCCGACCCGACACGATGAATGCGGTGGCGGTCTTTGTCCTGTCCAACGGGGCCGTCGAAAAGAGCTTTCTTGAACTTCCCGAAGAGAGTGGCGGTCATGTCGGCGCAGCATCCGTGCATCTCACGGCTCAGCTGAACGGCCGGACCCTTGCGAACGCGGGACCCGTGTCGTCGACCGGCGACCGCGCCACCGACGGTATTTGCTCCGCCGCTATTGGAGCATTCGGTGCGGCTCCGCTTTCGGAGCCCGCTGGCGTATTCGTGGGCGGTGCCTCGCGAATGGCCTCTGCGTTCGACACGGTCGAGACGATCCGGAGGGTGCTCTCCACGTTGGAGGAGCAATTCGTCGTGGTGAATCTCCTGAGAGAAGCGCTGGAACGGTCGGGTTCGGTGTCGATCGGAACCGAGCACGGCACCGATTCGGCATTCGAGTCCCTCCTCACGTGTTCTGTTGTGGCCGCGCCGTACGTCATCGACGGGAGGCTTGCGGGCGCTATAGGCGTGTTGGGTCCCACCCGGATGGACTACCCTCAGGCCATGGCTGCGGTGTCGATGGTGAGCGAAAAGTTGAGCGACCACCTGGCAGAAAACTGAAGCGCCTGCGGGTAGCCTCAGCGGGCGTTTTCGTGTTGCGAGCTGGTTCACACGGACCCTTCTGACACGGCAATGCCGTGTTGCACGCCGATTGCGCAACTAATGCGATGATGATCAGTCCCCACTTTTAGGCAGAAATGAACGACTTCTACGAACTCTTAGGTGTGAGCCGCACCGCTTCCGATGAGGAAATCAAGAAGGCTTACCGGGTCAAGGCCCGCGAACACCATCCCGATGCGAACCCCGACAATCCCGAGGCCGAAAACAGGTTCAAAGAGGTGTCGCTCGCTTACGAGGTCCTGAAAGATCCGGAAAAGCGCCGACGCTACGACCAGTTCGGCCCGGAAGGACTCCGGGGTATGGGCGGTGACGGCGGTCAGGGTGACCCCTTCAACTTCGGTGGTGGTCTGGGAGACCTGTTCGAGGCGTTCTTCGGTGGCGGAGGCGGGGGCGGAGGCAGTGGGTTCGGTGGTCAACGACGCGGCCCGGCGGGTCCGCCACCGGGAGCCGACATGGAGACCGTCCTTGAGTTGAGCTTCGACGAAGCTGTCTTCGGCGCGAAATCCGACGTTTCGTTACGCCTTCCGGTCGCCTGCGACACGTGCAGCGCCTCGGGTGCCGCCGAGGGTTCGTCGGCGACGACCTGCAGTCAATGCGACGGCACCGGTGAAATTCGACGCGTGCGTCAGTCGCTCCTTGGTCAGATGATCACGTCGAGCCCGTGCGGCCGGTGCGGTGGGATGGGCAGGGTCATTGAGAAGCCGTGCCCCACATGCCGCGGAGAGGGTCGCCGAACCGAGGCTCGTACCTACACAGTCCCGGTGCCGGCTGGCGTCGACGACGGCTCCACCCTTCGCATGTCGGGCCGCGGCGCCGCTGGCGCCCGAGGAGGGGCCAACGGAGACCTATTCGTTCACATCCGGGTGAAGAAGCATTCCCGATTCCAGCGGCAGGGGTTCGACCTGATCGAGATGCTGACCATCCCGTTCACCCAGGCCGCGCTCGGCGTTCATCTCGACTACGAGACACTTGACGGTGGGGAATTGCTCGAAATCCCGGCCGGTACGCAGAACGCACGCACGCTCCGCCTACGGGGTCGTGGAGTTCCACATCTCAACGGCAAGGGTCGAGGCGACCTCATCGTTCAGATCAACGTACTCGTCCCGACCTCGCTCACCAAAGCCGAAGATGAGCTGCTCCGCCAGTTCGCTCAGGAACGCAACGAAGATGTCGCTCCGCCCGACAAGAGCCTGCTCGGAAAGATCCGCTCGGCCTTTCGGTGACCGTGTCTGCTCCGAATCCGGGAGACGTCGACTCCGTCGCCCATCTTGTTGTGGTCCCTGAACTGCTGGTCGGCCAGCGGGATTTCTACCAGCTTGACGACGCCAACGCCCACCATCTCCACCGGGTGCTTCGCGTCCGGGCCGGCGAATTGGTCACGCTCACCGACGGCTTCGGTGCCTGGGTCACGACCGTTGTCGACAACGTCGGCCGGCCGGGCCTGCTCGGCCACGTCGGTGGGGTTTTTCGCGCCGATCGGCCCCGGCCGGGGTTGGAGGTCGGCTTCGCCCTCACGAAGGCCGAAAAACCCGAGTGGGTGATCCAGAAGCTCACGGAGCTCGGGATCACAGCGATGGCGCCGCTCATGGCGGAACGTTCGGTTGTGCGTTGGGAGGCCGACCGCGCCGCGAAAAACGTCGTTCGGCTTCAGGCGATCGCACGGGAGGCCATCCAGCAGTCCCGACAGATCTGGTTGCCGACCCTACACAGCCCCCAGAGCCTGACCGACTTCGCGGGTAACCGGCACGCTGAGTCGTATGCCCGGTGCGACCGTGGCGGCGGCGCACTCGACGACTTCTTCCGGAAGGCAACTGCGGCGGGGCTGTCAAGGGAGGTTGACGGAGCGGTGGCGGGGACGACCGTGAGCCTCGTCGTTGGACCCGAGGGCGGCTGGAGCCCGCGGGAACGAGAGCTCGTGCCGACCGCCGTCGAACTCGTTGCGTCAGTACTGCGGGCCGAGACCGCCGCCCTTGTCGCCGGTGCCCTGCTCGTGGACAGCCGAAGACGGTTCAGCACCCCGTCGTGTCACGCATAGACGGACGTGAAGCCTTCCAGCCGGGGTCCGCGGCCTCCGAATGCACGGCTTCGCCAACTCGCCTGACCGAAGCATCCACCTACCGAGCGTGGTTGTGATCTATTCTCTTTCCTTGATACGTTGACCAAGCCGATACGTACGTCGGGCAGGTTGGTAAAGGCGTACACGGATCAGCGAACGCAGGGGCACCAGTGGACGAAGAACAGGCCGACGCTAACTACACCCAACAAGTGGGCCTCAGGCTGCGCGGGGTCAGACGCTCAAAGCGGCTTTCGCTGCATGACGTCGAAATGTCGTCCAACAAGGAATTTAAGGCCTCAGTGCTTGGAGCCTACGAGCGGGGGGAGCGAGCAATCAGCGTGCCGCGGCTTCAGCGCCTGGCCAGCTTCTATGCGGTTCCCGTGGATTCGTTGCTTCCGCCGATCGAGATTATTCTCACTCCCGAAGAGCGCGAGGCGGCCGATCGTCGGGCCCCAACCCGCGGGATCACGATCGATCTGATCCGGCTTGAGGCGATGTCGTCGCACGAGGCCACGCTTCTCAGCCGCTACGTCGGAATGATCCGCCAGCAGCGGGCCAACTTTCGCGGTACCGCACTGACGATCCGCCGGGAAGACCTCAACGCTCTAGCGGTGTTGCTGGAGGCTGATCCCGATTCCGTGAAAGAGCGGATGAGCGGTCTCGGTTTCGAACTGTCTCGCTGACCCTCGCGACCGCGCGATGGAAGATCCATCACGGGTGCGACTCCGACACCGATAGAAACCCACCACAATTTGATTGGCGACAATCTGACTGGCACTAGCCACGACCCGGCCATTGCCGGGTCGTGACGCGTGCGGGTCCGCTTCCCGTAGGCTCAGGGCTGTGAGTGGTGAGCGGAGGTGAATCGGCGAACTGATTTTGCAGCCGGTGATTTCGGTGTGTATGTCCACATACCGTTTTGTTCGAAACGGTGCGACTACTGCGCGTTCGCAACGTGGACGGGCAAAGACGCCCTTTTCCGGGAGTACACCGACGCTGTGGTTCGTGAGATCCAATCGGCGAGAGACAGCCTTCCCGCGGCCACGAGCATCTTTTTCGGTGGCGGAACCCCGTCACTGCTGCCCGCAGCCCAGTTGATGCACATCCTCGACGAGATTCCGCGCGTCGCCGACTGTGAAATCACGGTCGAATGCAACCCCGACACGGTGACCACTGATTTGTTCGACGAGTATGTGGCACACGGAGTCAACCGGGTGAGTTTCGGGGTCCAGTCCATGGTTCCCCACGTGCTCGAGTCACTCGGACGCACCCACAATCCGCAAAACGTCGTCGCGGCGGTTGAACAGGCCCGACGGGTCGGCGTTCTGTTCAACCTCGATCTGATCTACGGAGCGGTCGGTGAAAGCATGGAGGATTGGGAGAGAACGGTCGACGCGGTACTCGCCCTCGACGCCGGACACTTCAGTGCCTACGCCCTGACCGTTGAAGCCAGTACGCCGTTGGCTGCCGACACGAGCCGGCACCCCGACGACGACGACGAAGCAGACAAGTACGAACGGCTCTCCGTGGCGCTCGATGCCGCCGGCTACGACAACTATGAGATCTCCAACTGGGCCAGGGAGGGGCACGAGTCCCGGCACAACCTTCTGTACTGGGCTCAGGGTGAATACCGTGGCTACGGCTGCGCTGCACATTCGCATCAGGGCGGCCGACGGTTCTGGAACGTTCGGACGCCCGAGCGCTTCATCGAGTTGCTTCGCGCGACTGGTTCCGCCGAGTCGGCCTCGGAGCAACTCGAACCCGGTGCCCGTGAACTAGAAGGGCTCCAACTGGCGCTCCGTACCCGCCTGGGCGTGCCGACCGGGGCTCTCTCCGATGCTGACCGTTCCCTCTTCCTCGAAGCGGGTTGGATCTCCGTGGATGGCCCCCGCACCGTGCTGACCAGGAGCGGCCGGATGATGGCAAACGCAGTGGCGGTGCGACTGCAAACAACCGGACCGGCCGCCTCCTGACTGAAGTGGCGGATGGCGCGGCCTAGGCCGTTGTCGTTCATTGGCTCGGCCACTTCCCTACAAACGTCCGGCGTGTCGCCCTAGCCGTCGACGAGCCGAGACCGCTGGACTTTTCCAATCGCGGTCCGTGGTAACTCGTTGACGATGATCAGTGACTTCGGTGCTGCATACGCGGGAATGGTCTGCTTCACATGCTCCCGAACCGCTTCGAGCGTCGGCGGCCGATCCGGGTCGGCCGGAACTACCCAGGCGACCACCCGGTGGCCCCATTCATCGTCGGGTACACCAGCTACAGCAACCTCAGCGACCAGGGCGAAATCGCGCAGCGCCCTTTCGACGGCGTCGGGCCAGACTTTTTCCCCTCCTGTGACAATAACGTCGCCGATGCGCCCGAATACTCGAAGCCGACCGTCGTCGCCGATTGCACCGGCATCGCCGGTCGCAAACCAGCCGTCTGAGGTCCGAACGTCGGAACCTTCGGGGGAACTCGAGCGGTAAGCCCTGAACAGCATGGGCCCGCGAACATGGATCTGACGGTCACGGCATTGGAGTTCTGCAGTTTCGACACACACGCCGTCGTAGACGAGTCCACTTCCCGTTTCGGTGAGCCCGTAGGTCCGGACGACATTGCCCGGCAGCTCGTGGGGCATGGCCGAACCGCCGAGCAGCACGATCCGCCAAAGTTCGGGCCGCACCCGGCTGAGCGCGGTGGGCACCAGGGAGATCAACGTGTGCTCGGCGCCGGCTGCTGCGACTTCGCCGGCATCGAAAGCGCCGCGCAGGGTTAAGGGCGTACCCGTGAGCATCGCCTTGGTGAGAACCGAAAACCCGCCGATGTGGGCGACCGGTAAGCAGCCGAACCACCGATCGCTCCGAGGGTCGACACCGAGACGTTTCGAAGTGGCAAGCGCCGAAGCCAGGAGGGCCTCGTGTGTCAGTATCACCCCTTTCGGCTCCCCCGTCGTTCCCGACGTGGCGAGCACGACCGCGTCGCCGGGTTCGGTCGGAACCCCGCCCCGAAGCGTTGTGCGGGCACCGTTCGAATCGACCACGGCAGTGGGCCTGACAGCCAGGAACAGCCGCTCCCTAGCAACGTCGGGGAGGCGTTGGTCGATGGGAAGAACTGCATCTCCGGCGTTCCAGATTGCCTGTACGGCGTCGAGAAACGCCGGACCGCCTGCCAGGTCGAGCGCCACGAGATCAGGCACGGGGACCTGGCCCAGGATCAGCGACGGTGACCGGACGGGAATTGGAGGTGGTCGAGCATCGAAAGCCGTTCGATCGGGAGCCGTTCACGGGGAGATGGCTACCACTACACAGAGTGCGGCGAGGGCAATGTTTCGGAGAACGGTGTCACGGCCGGCGGGTTGTGCGTTACGCGACCCGAAACAGAAACACATGGGGGCCCGCCCGTTCGCCAACATCCGGAGCACGGCGATCGTGAACATCACCAGCAGCAGCAGTCCGGCCACAGCGGCCCCGGATGATGTCGTCGGGACGAGCACCCCGACCGCAATGACGGCTTCCACCGCGGGAAGCGCCCGACTGACCAGGGGAGCGAACCTTTCGGGCACGTCGAGTTCCAAGGCTCCCTTGACCGAACCGTCGGGATCGCGGAATTTTTCGATGCATGCAAACCCGAAAACCATGGCCAGGACTGACCGGGCGGTCCACACGACCATTGTTGTAGCGGTGCTGCCCACGGACGTCCACGCTAGCGTCCTTTCACGTCCTTGCCCCGAGCAGCTTGTCTCGGTTGCTGCTCTCTCGAGATACAGAAGGCGTAAGCCATGAGAGCTGGCCAGGTCGCAACCAGGTGCAGGTGCCCACATTTCCATATGGTCGACGGACGGGGTCGACGGGCGCCGCCCGCGCAGTTTCCCATCAGCAGGTAGCCTTGCGGGCGTGTCGAATCCCTTTCTCTGTGGGGGTTGTGCGGCGCCGGTGCAGCTGTTTGACGCGTCGCCACTGAAGGGGGCACGTCGGCAATGAAGCAAGCAAGGGCCCGACGCTCGCGGCTCGTCCACCCAGACGATGCTCTCCGACGCCTCGCCCGTGGCTCTCGGCCCCCGATTGGACCATCGCCGCACGACCTCACCCGTCGCGATCATGACGCCCCAAGGCCATGGTGGGTGCTGGGGGTGGTCGCCGTTCTGGCCGTGTTGGCACTGCTTGTCGGTGTCCCACTATCTGCCCAGCACGATCGAATCACTGTCACCGGTCTGCGCGACGGGGAGTCCGTAACGAAAGACCGCCTACAGAAGAACCTCGTCCAGATCCGTATCAGCCCCGCACAGGCGATGCGCAAAGCCAGGCTCCGGATCGATGGCACACCGCTTCGTGTCCTCGAAGAAGGCGACGCGCTCCGATGGCTCGCCCCGAAACTACAGGATGGACAACATATTCTGAGCATTCAGTCGGGGACCCGAACCCTGTGGCGGGCTGCGGCATCCAAAACCGTTCGGTTCGCCGTCGATTCGCAACCACCTGCGCTCGAAATTGAGAAACCGGTAAGGCCGCTGGCCCTGAATGAGTCGTTTGTGCTGAAGGGGATGGTCGAGAAGGGTGCGACGGTCCTGATCGACGGCAAAGAAGTGAAGACCGAGCAGGGTTCGTTTTCGAGGGAGTACCGGTACCCACCGATAGGTCAGGTTGACGTGGTCGCCGTTGATGAAGCCGGTAACCGAACCGTTGCATCGGGGACACGCGAGATTGTATTTCCCGTGGTCCGAGGTATTCACGTGAGCGCTCAGGCGTGGACGACGCCGGGACTCAAACTCGGTGTTCTGCGTATGGCTGAAGCGAAACGGATCAACACGGTTGTGCTGGATCTCAAAGACGAAAACGGCATGGTGCTCTACGACACTGCTGTCAGCTTGGCATTGGCTCTCCGGGCCAACGCCAACGTCTACGACCTTCGTGACGCGGTGGCTGCACTTCACGCTCTCGGGATTCGGGTCGTCGGGCGCGTGGTCGTGTTCCGGGATCCGATTCTTGCGCAGGCCTCGATGGCGGACGGCCGCGCGGTTGACGTGGTCCGGGCGGTCGACGGGTCGGCCTTCCGGAGCGAGGAGGGCCTGTTCACGAACCCGTTCTCAAGCCGGATCCGCGATTACAACATCGCAATCGCCAAGGAAGCCGCACAGGCTGGGATCGACGACGTCCTGTTCGACTACGTCAGCCATCCGCGCGGTCGCACGGTGGAGATGGTCTTCGCCGGTTCCACGGAAGCGGCCGACGGAACGATTGATGCTTCTATAGACGAGACCATCGTCTCCTTTCTTCGCAAGGCCGCCCTTGGTCTGTCGGGAACCCCGACCCGGATGGGGGTGTCCATCGTGGGCGGTGCGGTTGTTTCCCCGCAGCTATCCGGCCAGAACGTTGCGACGATGTCGTCAGCCGTCGACTACGTCGCCCCGGTCCTTTTTCCCTCACGGTTCCGAGCGGGCTCGTTCGGGATTCCGAGCCCGAGTCTCAATCCTTCGACCGTCGTCAGCCGGGCTCTGAGCCGGTTCAAGGATCGGGTCGCGCCCTCGGGTGCCGCCATCGTTCCATGGTTTCAGGATTTCTCCGTGGGTCCATTTGTGTACGGACCAAAAGAACTTAAGGCCCAGGTCAACGCGGCGAAGGCGTTGGGCGTCGAATCGTTCATGGTATGGGATCCGAAAGTGACGTATTCCGCTGCGGGGTTTCCGGCCGATGCTCCCACGGTGGAACTCATCAGCCGGGGCGCAACATCGAACGGGCCGGCACCGACGGCGGCGACCGTACCCGGTTCAGCCACCGGTACGAATGACACCTCGCGATAGTGGATACCGTCGGGGGATGACCATGCGTCGTGTCGAGCCGAAACCTCGTTACGGGCTCTGAGCCGAGCGACGTGATCTGCGGTCGACGACGATCCGCCAGCCGAGAAGGGTCAACCCGAGAAAAACGGTGGCCACGATCACAAATGGTGTCGCCGTTCCACGGTTGAACGCAGTTCTCCGAAGCACCATTCCGACCGCGAGCGTTGCCACCCACACGACGGCGCCGAAGCGCACACTGAAGGGCCGGGGATCGACCCGCGCCGCCACCAACCATCCGACGACCAGAGCAATGAGAAACGGGGCGGCAACGCCCGCGATTCCGTGAAGCGCATTCCCTTCGTTGTGGTTGCGGCGCCCGACCACAACGAACAGCACTAGGGCCCCGACATCGGCCAACCAGGCCCGCCGAACGTCGGATCTTCCCAGAGAGGTTGGAAACGGCATACGAATAACGTTATGCGACAACCCGTGGAAACAGGAACGCCCGGAGCTCTCTGAGGAACTCAGTGGGCTTCTCCAGGTGGGCCGCATGGCCTGCATCGGCGATCGGCCGGAAGCTCGCGTGTTCTGCGATCGTCGTCGCGAGGCGGTGGCCGAGCCCGGTAAATTTCGCGTCGAGTGAGCCGGCAACAATCAACGTTGGAATCGCAAGGTTTCGGAGCTGATTCCAGAGCGGTTGTTGCGAACCCGTTCCACTGATGCGAAGACTCGAGGCGAGGCCTTCAGGCGTGCTTGTGTTACGGGCGGCGACGTCTTCGATGGTGGCATGGAACGTGTGAAACAGTGGTCCCCGGAGCCACGACGCGACGAAATTCGTCACGCCCTCGTTGATCACCCGCTCGGCGAGCAACCCGTCAGCGGCCCGACGTTCGGAGCGTTCACTTTCGGTGTCGAGCCCGGCGGTTCCGCTGATCAAAACCAGTCGTTCGACGAGTTCGGGACGCGCTAGTGCAACGTGGAGTGCGAGGCGGGCTCCCATCGAGTAACCGACGTAGGTGGCCCGGCCGGCCACAGCGACGGAATGGG
>JANMZO010000165.1:0-10393 GCA_031383405.1 Acidimicrobiia bacterium
GCCGAGTCGAACGACGCCATGCTCCTGCTGGCGGCGTTCGCCCGCCATGAGGGCGACGACGACGCAGCCCGCTCGTTTCTTCTTTCCACCGGCGCCGGCCGTATGCCCTCGACGCGCGGCCTGGCCCGCCATCTCGCGTCGCAGTTGGGCATCGTGAAGGACTACGAGGCTGACGTCGCAACGCGGTACCAGCCCGACAATCCCCACGGACCCATGGGCGCGACCCGATCCCTCAACGCGTTGCGCGCCGAACTTGTCCGCCGTGGCTGGGACTGATCCAGAGCCTGTCGCCTCGATCAGGTGCACGCAGTCGACCGGGAGTTGAGGCAATGGGCCGGCCAATTCCAGCGGATTTTGGCGAATTCCCCGATGGGGGAATCGGGCCCCCGGCAACGCGTGAACCCGCACGTACTGAGCCTTGGACTGGAATCCTGACCGTGCGGCGCCGTGTCAACCTTTGCGTCAACCGCGGGCTGGCGTTTCCGCAGCTCAAAGGCTAAATATGCCGCCGTCTCCGAGTTGTCAAGTCTCCGAGTCATAGCGGCGACCTCGCGTGTCAAACCCCGGTCGAGGCTCGAAAAATCATGCCCTGACCGGGGCTTTTAGTGGAGGTGGGGAGTCGAACCCGCTTGCTGCGTCTTTGTTGTGGCTGCTCAGAAGGTATCTGTGCTGGTCAGGCAAGGTGGTTGACTCGCCGTTCGTGACCTACTTGGAGACCGGCCCCCGGCCCGTGTCGTTCGCCGGATCACCGGCGTTCGTTCGTACGGTCGCTCCGGGAGCGACCCTACGAACGAAATCCAACCGGGGACGAGCGTTCACCCGGCGTTGGTCCGCTCGTCACTCCATGTGGGCTTTCATCGGCGAATCGGGGAGACGTTGGGTCAAATTCTCACAACAAGTGACATTGAGCCCTTGTATGTCGGGTGGTTGTTTGTTACAAGGGAGCCCTGCACAACTGAATGAACGCTCATCACACAACCCGCGAAAGCGGTAGGAGGATCCACCATGGTCAGTCCGCGCAAGTCCACACGCTGGTCGACGGGGAAGTGGGTCGCACTCGTCGGAGCAGCTGCATTGCTGCCCTTGTCCTCGGTCGCCCTGGGGCCCGTTCTTTCCGCCGGGGCCACCACCACCACCACCGTGGTGAAACCCTCTTCCATGAACGGCTGGTACTTCTGGAACGACAAGAACGACACGTTTACCGGTAGTCCCGGGGAGCTTGTGACGGGACCGGTCGCGGCCCCACTCGGCACAGGCAGCGTACGACTTGGTCCCCTCACCGACAATGGTGCTACCGCGGCCGGTCACTCCGTAATTGCGACAAACGCATATTTCGACACTCCACTCGCAAACATCACGTCGCTCGGGTATTCGAGTTTCCAACCGGGTCCGACGCTGGGGATCGCACTCCAGTTTGACGTGCGTTACCGAACCACGGACTCGGCTTACGGCGGCCGGTTGGTGTTCGAGCCGTACCAGAACGGTGTGGTGGCCGTTGGGCCGGGATGGCAGTCGTGGTCGCCGTTGGGCGGCACGTGGTGGGCGTCGAAAACCAGCGCCGCAGGCACCGGGGGTGCGCAGGTTGTTGCCCTACCCGCCGGGAACTGCGCCCAATCCAACCCGTGCACATGGTCACAGATCCAGGCCGCATTTCCGAGCGCGAAGGTTTTCGGTCGGTTCCTTCTGAAGGCCGGCAGTAACTGGAACGGCTTCGACGGAAACGCCGACGCACTCACCGTTGGTATCAGCGGAGCGGAAACCACGTACGACTTTGAACCCGAGACAGCGTGCACGACCGTTTGCTATGTGAACGGAACAACGGGCAACGACAGCTTCGGCGGCGACACCGCCGGAACGGCGAAGAAGACCATCCAGGCTGCCGTCACCCAGGTGAGTCCTAATGGCACGGTACATGTCGCTTCAGGCTCCTACAACGAGGATGTCACGGTCAACAAGACCCTCAGTCTTCTGGGCGCCGGTGCCGCATCGACGACGATCGTCGGTCCGATCGGCGGTGGAGGGTCCACCATTCAGGTCGCCGGGGCCAACGTGGTCATCGACGGCTTCACCATCACCCGTGCCGGTAACAACCTGACCGACTGGAACAATCCCGGTCTGAATACTGCCGGTATCGCGATCCAGAGCCAGGGCAATTCGGCCGAAATCCGGAACAACACCATCACCGGCATGCGCACGGCCATCGACATCAACAACAGCAACGGCAACTCGGTGCACGACAACATCATCGCCAACAACCGCACCGGGATGATCTTCCGCAACCAGACCGACAACACCACCGTCACGAAGAACCAGATCACCAACAACTGGACGTTGGGCGTTCTGTTCCTCGATGCCAGCGGAGGCTCGAACATCCCCGTGCAGTCCGCCTCGAACTCCAACTTCAACCGCAACAACCTGAGCGGCAACTGGTACGGCCAAGTGGCCGATCGCCAGACCGGCGGTGCACTGCCCGCGCCGGGTGCGAACCTGAAGAACTTCGAGTGCAACTGGTACGGTACTGCCACGCCGGCCGTGAGCTCCCTCAACAGCACAGAACCCGGCTACGCCGCGCAGATCCCGGTCGGGTTCGGTGGCGCCGCAGTTCCTCCCGGTAGCCAGCCCGAAATCCTCGGTCCGGCGTCGGCCAACATCGACTACGTGCCCTTCCTGATCACCTCCGATCTCAACGGGTCATGCGGTGAGATCGGTCAGGGCGACCAGCCTGTCGGCGATTCCGGCAATGAGGGCGACACCCTCAACGCCAACGGCTCCTTCACCGGCACCGGCGTAACGGTTGCTCAGACCGGTGGGCCCGGCACGCTTACCGACAACGGCGACGGGTCGTGGTCGTGGTCATACGGCACAACCGACAACTTTGCGTCGACGCAGGTCGAAGTGACCGGCACCGACGCGTACGGAAACGATCTGACGCAGACGTTCGACATCAGCGCCGCCAATGTGGCTCCGACTGCGACGCTCAATGCGCCGGCTTCGGTGCCTGAAGGCACGTCGTTCGGGTTGTCGCTGACGGGTGTCACCGATCCTTCGTCCGCCGACACGACGGCCGGGTTCACCTACGCCTTCAACTGCGGCTCCGGGTTCGGCGGCTTCAGTGCGTCGTCGACGGCGACGTGCATGTCGCCTCTCGGTGGCGTCACCATCACCGTCGGAGGCAAGGTCAAGGACAAGGACGGTGGAACCAACACCTACACCGCGTCCGTGAGCGTCGTGTCGGGCCAGGCCGGAAAGCAGGCCGTGATCACCACGCTGCAGGGCCTCTTGCCGTCCGGTGACAAGGAAACCGACAAGAAACTCAACGAAGCGATCAAGGAACTGACCAAGGCCGTCGAGCCGAAGCAGTGGATCGACCCGTCGCATCCGAGCAAGAACAAGACGTTCAACGAAGAGAAGAACGCCGTGAAGCACCTGATGTCGATCAAGAACCCGTCACCAGCGGTTACCGCAGCGATCGACGCGATCTGGAAGATCGACCGGGTACTCGCCCAGACCGCCATCAACGAAGCGGCCGGAGGCGACCCCAAGCGCCTGACGAACGCAGCGAAGGAAATGGCCAAGGCGGCTGTGGACATCGCCAACGGTGACTTCGACAAGGCCATCGACAACTTCCGCAACGCGTGGAAGCAGGCCACCGGCGCCTGACACCGGTCGCCCGCCGTTGATTGTGCGCTCAGTCCCTCCCGGAGGGACTGAGCGCACACGCTCGCATCCGTGAACAGTGCCGTTGCGTACCAGTTCCCGAGTTGCGTGGTCGTTTCCCACGGTGCCTGTTTGATGTAGGTAAAGGCGTGGGTCGGCCTGGACTGCAGCGCGTACCTCGGGGAGATCGAGGTTGATGACGGTTGCGTTGTTGCGTCGGACGATTTCGTTGAGCACGGTTGATTTGCCGACGGATCGCGGTCCTTGCAACGCCACGACAGGAACCTCGCGCATGCGTGCGAGCACGACATCGGTAACTCTTCGCGCGATGTGTTGCGATGCCATTCGAGGAATCGTCGCTCAACTGAGTCGAATATTTGGAGGGGCTTGAGTTGAACGATCCGAGGGCACGGAGTCGAACGATTCGAGGGGTTGGGGGAATCGTTCCCGCTTGCCTCGGCCCGAAACGCCCGGAAACACACGGTTGCGGCAACTCCAGGGTTTGTTTTGGCGGGTCAAACTTGGGTCACATGCGATGCACTGGCGAGGCGATGTTTCCGCTGGTCAGGCTGGGTAAGCAGCCTGTTTGGCACTGCTGTTTTGGCACTGCCGACACTTGCACAGGTGAGTCACTCCGAGTCGCGGGTCAATAAAAACATGCCCTGACCAGGGCTTTTAGTGGAGGTGGGGGGAGTCGAACCCTCTTCCCTTTTTGTGATGTGGCTGGTCAAACGGTATCTGCCGAGCTCAGACCTTGTTTTTGAGCCACTGCTCGTTACCGCTCACCCCTGCGTATGACCGGAGAACGATGACCGGAGAACGACGCCCTCCCGACGCCCTCACGCCCTCGAGACGCCCTCAGAAACGGCGTCTCGGGGCGGGTGCAAGGAAGCTAGGCGAAAGGGGTAGCGGTTGTCGAAGGAAGGCCGTTAATAAGTACGCTTGCTAACTCGACTCGGGGGTTAGGAGCTAACGCAGCGTCGAGGAATCGTTGGACGATCACCGAAGTGTTGCGTGTGGCAACCGGTCCGATAGTGCCAAGGTCGAATGGCATTCCAACGGACTGGAGCATGTCCTGAATAGCCGGTGCATCCGTCAGATCGAAGTGCTTGGCGTCAATCAGCCCAACCGCCACAGTGCTTGTGCCCGTGCCCACGATTTGTCTCAGTCGTTCGTCTTGCGGTTCGCCACCTCCGCTTGACGTAATCACGAGCGAAGGAACCTTCGTGGCGGTCCTCGATGCTTCACCGAACAGTCGTCCGTCGAGATCAAACACCGCAGCGACTCGCGGATCGTGAAGGCTGACATTGAACGCGATCGAACCGGCGTAGGAATGACCGCCGATTGCAACGCGGTTCGAGTCGACCGATCCGACCAGGCGCTCGAAGCCAGCGCTTCCGATCAGATCAAGTGACTCTTGAACCTGTATCGTGCGAGTCATTCCGAGCGCAGTAGTCGGCATCAGTGCAGCCGTTTCCGATTCCAGGTCGGTCTGCAACGCGACGACTACGTAGCCGTGGCTGGCCAAGTGTTCAGCGAGCGACGTCGACAAAGTGATCATGGAACCGAATCCAGGGGCAAGGACCACAACTGATCGGGGCACGTTCCCGGAGAGCCGGTCGGCATCGATACGTGCACTTGTCGTTAGCGCCGCGAATGCTTCGACTGGCAAGCCCAAACCGGTGATCAGTTTGGAGTCGAGGTAGGGATGCTGACGAGTTCCGGTGTTTGCCTGTGACGGGAAGAAGGCGACCGCGTTCGGCATCGGCAGTTCCACAACTCCTACGGCGAAGGGTCCGTCGGGGGAGGGGAGCGGGGCAGGGGAAACGCCTGTTGCGCTGTCGCTCTCGCTCGTGTCGACGGGCTTGGTGCCCACCGTAGCCGTTGCCTCTTGAGTTCGAGGTTGCGTTCGAACCGGTTGCGTCTCGACCGATCGTTCGGTGGTCGTTCCAGGGATTCCGGTCGTGCCCGACGCTCCCGGATCTGCATCGACACTCGAGCACGCAGATAGACCGACGGTCAGCAGGACGAGGCCGGTGATGAGATTTCGTGGTGCGAGCATAATGGGCTCCTTGGTTCTTTTCGGGACGTCCGAAGTGACAGGTTCATCATTCGGATAAGGCTCTGTGCGGCGCATCAGGCGAAGCCCCTCAGATCTGTCGTAGGACACCGGTTGAACACATGTCTGACCTTCTTGTCGCTCGCCGCTCTCCAGTCCGGCGGAGTGGATCTGAGTGCGAGCGCCCGATGTCGCGAGCGGGTCCTTACTCGCATGGTGATGTCGAGCACATCCCGTGCGCAGCCCAAGGGAGAGATCGATGAACACCGAGACCGTGTCAACGAGTGGAGTCCGTGTCACCGCGGATGTTTTGGTGATCGGAGGTGGAGCCGCGGGCCTCACCGCGGCGTTGGTACTTGCCCGCGCCCGTCGCTCGGTCGTGATCGTGGACGATGGGACGTATCGCAATGTTTCGGTGGATGAGTTCCACGGATTTCCGACACGCGACCGCACGAGTCCGAAGAGTTTCCGTCAGGACGCGATTCGTGAAATTGAACGATACGGTGCCCGTACGATCGCTGCGACGGTCACCGAGGTTCACGCAACGAGCCGAAGTGTGAACGTTTCGTTGTCCGACGGCATGTTCGTTAGAGCGGGAGCGATGTTGATCGCTTCCGGTGTCGAGGATGACCTACCGATGATTGACGGTCTTGCCGAACGATGGGGAAAGTCGATCTTCAACTGCCCGTTCTGTGATGGATGGGAGCATCGCGACTGGCCAGTTGTGGTCATCGACGCGGCTCCCGGTGCGGAACACCTTGCGACAGTGGTTCGTTCGTGGACACCCCTGGTTACGGTTGTCGCCGCTGCCGATATCGCGGCCCTCGCAGGCGAGGGCACTGCGCTGAGCTCCATCGTGTTGCGAGCCGGAGGGACTGTCGATGCGTGGGCGGCATTCGTGAAAGCACCGGTCGTACCTCGCTCAGCACTAGCCCGTCAGTTGGGTTGTGTACTTGACGGCGAGGGTTACATCGTCACCGATCCTTCAGGAGCGACCAGCCATCCGCGTGTGTGGGCTGCCGGTGACGTCAGGCGTGCACCGCCGATGGCGCACCAGGTGGTACTTGCTGCGGCGGACGGATCCACTGCAGCTATTGCCATGCATAAAGCGTTCGTCTCGGGAGAACTCCGCCGAGTCGCTGATGGCGCAACGTCGTAGTTCTTTATCGGTGCCTCGGTCGAGCCACATCCGGAGCTGCGATAAAGGCGATATAAAGACCGTGCCCGGTTGCCGGGGCGAGCCAATTGACGGCGAGCGGTGAGTCGGCCTGAATGCCGCCCACTGCAACGCCCCACAGGATCGGTAGGACGGGCTACGGCTGTGGTTTCAGTGCGTCACGGTTGCGGGTTTGGGTGTGGGACTCCTCATGGGGTGTCATCTGATCTGTCATCTGATTTGTCTCCTGGCTTTGTGCCTAATTGGTGGAAGGGATCCACGTGGTGCGGAGTCGGTTGGGAATGCGTCGGGGGATGCCGACCGCGGCGAGGGCTGGGCCGGCGACGTCCGCGGCGTCGAGGACCACGAGGTCGGTGTGAGTGCCACTTGGGTGGTGGACGAATCCGATGAGCCACCCGCCATCGAGGTCACCCGATCGCGTTTCGTCGGCAACGAACGCGAGATCCCCGGGCTGACCCGACGGAAAGTTGTGGCGCGTGCTGTTCTTCCCCACGAGGTCATGTTTGGTTACGGCCCCGGGACCACTGGCCCAGAGAAATCGCGGTGCCGGTCCGGTCGGTCGGTAGCTGTGCCGGGCGAACTGTTGTGGTGTCGGATCGAGCACTTCGCGATGCATCGTCGCAGTCGACGCGTGAAGGGTCCAACGTTCAAGAGACGTTGTGATGAGGTACATCGCGATGGCGTCGTTACCATCGGGAAGGTCGTGAGCGACCACCATGCGGAGAGCCTCGGTCGCTGTGGTCGCAATCCACGCGATTCGTTCCTTGCCGCGCTCAGCGACACCGACGTACCCGTCGCCGACGAACACAATTCGATCGCGGGTGATAGCCAGATCGTCGATCCGTGTGGGCGCGGTCGAGAGCGTGCGGCTTGTTCGCGTGTGAGCTCCGGCGGACACCACGACATGTGCCTGTGTGCCGTCGGTGTCGACAACGAGAGCATGCAGGTCGCCGGTGTCCGGGTCATTCTTCGGCCACGCGGCGAGCCCACGGGACCGGCCGGCGAGGTCGACCCGACGAAGCGTGTCCAGATCCGGGCTCAGCTCGTACGCCAGTGAGCCTTGACCGAGCGCCAGTATCGAGCCGTTGAACACGACGATGTTGCTGTCGATGATGTCGGGGCCGGTACTTGGCGGTCCGGGCGTCGCATCAACGCCGAGCCGCTGGGCAACCCTGTTCGTCATGACCCATCTGCTTCGGTACCCGACGGCCTGACCGTCGTGGAGATGGACCGAGTGGACGGTCCCGCCTAGTACGCGTGGTGAACCGAGCGCCGGGCTCGTGACGTCGGGTCCGATACCGAGAAGTCGACCGGAAAGACCCGGTGGGATCGTGCCCTCCACGACCAGGTCGGTGATCGTGATCCCGGTTTGAGCCTCGATCTCGTTGGTCGAGGGAGGCTTCGGCTCGGTGGGTGGGACCATGGTCTCATCGTGGCCCTAAGGCCTTCGATCCACATCGTGAGCGGCCCCTCAGATGAAGGGAACTTTTCGTCAGCTGAGGCCGAGTCGTTGCGCGACTGCTGCTGCGTCGACACGGCTGTTCACGCCCAGTTTTCGGAGAATGTTTGAGACGTGGACGCTCGCAGTTTTGTCCGACACGAACAACTCGATGCCGATTTGGCGGTTGGTGCGCCCGGCGGCCACGAGAGTCAGTACCTCGGCTTCACGCGGTGTCAGCCCGAGGCTCTCTGTGGAACTTTGGTCGAGTATCAGCCGTGTCGGTGCTTCGATGCTTATTCGGGTCCGACGTGACACTGCGTCGATTTCGGAAAGCAGCGGGGCCGCGTCGAGTTCGTTTGCGATCGCATGGGCCTGTCGGAGTGTTGTCACCGCCCGATCAGCAGCTCCGACCGATGCTGCCGCTTCCGCCTCGCGCACGAGTGCGGTCGCCGTCATCCAGCGATCCCCGAGGGCGGCCCAACATGCCACGGCCTCGCCCCAGGCGTCGGGGTTGGATGTCGTGAGTCGACTGAGGCTGGCCGTCGCATGAGCGAGGTTCGCCGCAGTATCGCGTTGGGGGCGGCCAAGGGGGCGTTCTGTGAACGTTCGGGCGGTGGCGATTTCTTGCGAGAGGCGGGTGATCGTCGCCGTGAGATCGGTAGCGTCTCGGCGCGCGAGCGCGTCGAGTGTCAGCTCTACGGTTGCGGCGACTTCGAACATGGGAAATCGTGCGGCCCAAAGTGCGGACGTTGTTTGCGTCGCCTCGCGCCCTCGTTCGGCCGCTTGAGCAGCTGCGCCCCAGTTCCCGAGAGCGAGGTGTACCTCGGCGGAAGTAGCGTTGAGGACGCTCCGATGGTATCCGTCGATGGGTAAAGCCTCCGCTTCAGCGAGCTGATCGAGAGCCCGATCGGTCTGGCCGCGTCGGGCGGCAAGTATCGCTTCGGCGCGCGCTACCCGGAGCAGACCCACCGGAAGCGTATTGGCAACGGGTTGCCGGGCGAGGACCGTGCTTGCTTCGTTCCATCGACCCAGGCGGGTGAGCGACTCGGCCGCGACAGCGTCGAAATAGGCACCGAACCCCTGATCCAAACCGCTGACCTGACCTTCCGCAACCGCATCGAGGCTGGTGTTGATCGCATCTTGGAAGCGGCCGGCGTCGACGAGTGCGACACACAGGTAGACCTTGGCCAGAGCACGAGCCTGAGCGGTGGTGGCCGCTGTGACCGCCTCCTGGCACAGCTCCACGGCTTTATCGGGGTCACCCTGGTTGCTTCGGACCATCCCGAGCACGCGGCGGGCCATTCCCCACGCCGGCGGATTGTCTGCGGGAGTTGCGACGAGATCGAAAACCTTGGCACACCAACGTTCGGCTGTCTCGTAGTGGCCTGACATCAGGTCCGCCTGCCCTAAACCGGCAAAAACCAGGGCAGCGTCGATGCCTTCGTCGTCGGAAAGCGACTCGGCTGCGAGTCCGAATTGGACCCGGCTCTCCTCTAGCTGTCCGGTGGCCCACAGGTAGCGGCCCAGCCGTTCGTGGCCCCACGATGCCCCGAGCGGAGGTGGCCCGACCTCGAATGCGGCGCGTGCCAACTCGACCGCCCGTTTGTTGCCAACGGTGGAGGTCGCGATGTCGGCGGCTTGCCACAGTCGGTCGCCCAGGTTCGCCGTGCCCGTGCGGTCGCCGAGCGAATCCCACAAATCGAATGCACGCTCCAGATGACCGAATGCCGCACCGGGCGCAACCGCCTCGGCAGCATCGGCGGCGGCGAGCAGAGCCAGGAACGCACCCTCGGTGTCGCCAGAACGGTCGAGATGGAACGCAAGCTCGCCGGCCCGGTCCGCCCGTTGCAAGGCACCAGCGGGTTGTCGCTGTAGGGCCTCGGCGATTCTTCGGTGGAGGCGCCGTCGCTGCGGTGGAAGAAGGTCGGCATACACGACTTCACTCAGGAGCGGGTGCCGGAACATGTACAGGTCGTTGTCGATGATCAGCAGCTTTGCGTCGATCACCGTCCGGACCGCGGCTTCCACTGTGGTCACCGGCATCGCAACGATCTCGGCG
>JANMZO010000184.1:0-36152 GCA_031383405.1 Acidimicrobiia bacterium
TGCTCTCGCCGCTAGCCTGCGCCCACGGCAACCGGGAAAAGGAGCCGGGTGGCTCAGCGACAACGACTGCGCCGACTGGCAGATCAACTCCGATTCGAACGCGACGCCAACAAGCCGAGTGCTGTACCGATGAGGGTGACAATCCCGACCACGACCCAGGGAGCTTTCGTTCCCGCGGCGATCTTGGCGTACGTGATCAACATCAACGCAATACCCAGGCCGAGCAGCAGTCCCGAGAAGAAGCCCTGAACCAGTCGAATAACCAGGCCGGGTCCGCTTCCCGGGCGACCGGCCACCCGGCCGGCGGTATCCGCGGTGTTCATGATGTTGCTCCGATCCGGGCGGCCCGACGGCCGATCCCAAGCAGACGCTTCAGCAGTCCAACCCAACCGGCCAACCCGAGAAGTATCGAAACCAGGGCAGCGATCCAAACCGGTGTGAACGCAGGGTTCCCATGGATGTCGGCCACGCCTTCACCTTCCATGTGCCGTCCTTGACCACTGACGAGGTTTCGCCTGACCAGGTGACCGTCCCGTCGTGATGACGGCTTGGCCTTCGTCCCGGTCAACTCGGACTCGCGTTCTCGGGTCCGGCTGGCGTTTGGCGCAACGGTGCGAAAGAGTGCAGCCATGACGTACCGAGTTGTGCAGTGGACCACCGGCAATGTCGGGCGCGCCGCGTTGCGGGGTATCGACGAACGCACCGATCTGGCGCTCGTCGGGCTTTTCGTCACCAACCCGGCAAAGGCCGGCCTGGACGCTGCTGAGCTTGGCGCGCCAGGTTCGGCCGGCGTGAAGGCCACAACCGATGTCGACAAAATCGTCGCCCTTGATGCCGACGTGGTGATCCACACGCCGCTGCCGTCGCTTGTCTACGGCGACGATCTCGATCGCGATGTGGCCGATTTCTGCCGACTGCTCTCTGCCGGCAAGAACGTGATCACGACGGTCGGCTACATGTACCCATCCGTCCACGGGCCTGAGTTGGTCGCCCGTTTGGAGAGCGCGTGCCTGGCCGGCAACTCGACCTTCCACGGAACGGGTGCCAACCCGGGCTGGTTCGGCGACCTGCTCCCGCTCACGATGTCGGGACTGTCGATGCGCGTCGACCGGATCACCGTGCAGGAGATCAGCAACTTCCAGCACTACCCGTCGCCGGAGATCATGTTCGACATGATGAACTTCGGCCGAACGCCCGAAGAGTTCGCGGCACGCGCGGCACGGCACAGAAACTGGCTCGACGGGCTCTTCACCGAAGCGGTCACGATGGTCGCCGTCGGACTGGGTGCGGGTGAACGGATCGACGAGGTCACGTCGGAGATGGTGACCTGGCTGGCCGACACCGACCTGGACACGGCCTCTGGCGTCGTGTCGACCGGAACCGTGGCCGGGCAACGGTGGCGCTGGGCCGCCATTGTGGGCGGTGACCCGCTGGTCGAGCAGGAGACGGTCTGGCGCATGCACGCCGACGCCGCTCCGGAGTGGCCCGTCGGCGACTGGTCGATCCGCATCGACGGCGACCCGAGAATGAAGCTCTCGCTTCCGCACAGTTGGAACCGAGACGTGCTCGGCTCGACCGCGGCTCACGCGCTCAACGCCATCCCGGCCGTCGTCGCTGCGGCACCCGGCATCGCGACATTTCTCGACCTTCCCATGATCACCAGCCGGGCCCGCCGGTAGCACTGCGACACTCGGTGGCACGTCGTTGTCCACGGCGCGCGTCATGGATGGCACGAGCTGGCACGGAGGCAACGATCGTGAGGACTACAACCCGCCGCCGAACCCCGCTCCGGACGATGTGTCAGTAGACCTCTATCGCACAGGCCGCATCGACATGGGCCAGGCTCGGGTTTCTTGTGAGGAAGGCAACGCCCAGGCTCTCGGCGACGCTGATGCACCACGCATCAGACGGATGACACTTCAGCGCGGAGATCCTCGGAATATCCCATGGCCACAGCGGTCTCAGTTCGACACCGGATTCGCAAACCAGCATTGACAGGCGGACCACGTCGGAAGGCGTGATGAACCCTTCAGCGCCAAGGGTCTTCAACATCCGGTATGAACGCATGAACTCACACGAGGGCGCGACCAGTGCCGAGGCCTCAAGCAGTCGGGCATCGAGACGCTCCATCTCCGGTGAACCGGCCAACCCCGCCGTGACCCGGTAAACCAGGACCCGGGCATCGACCACCAACTCGCTCACGGGTTTTCGTCGCCCGTCAACGTTTTGATCCGCGCCCGGCCTTTCGCCGGAAGGCCCCGATATGACGATACCCGATGGGAATCGTCGACCAACTGCCGCCATTCGCTAAACGATTTCGCGCGCACCTGCGCCAACAACGCACTCACCGCAAATGAGTTCAGCGACTGGTTCTGCGCCTCGGCCGCTTCGACGGCCAGGTCGTGAAGATCGTCGGGCACCCGCAAGGTTACCTGCCTCATGACATCACGTTAGCATCACACTTGACATCATCGCCGATGGGTCAGCGTTCAAGCGGCACCACCAGACGGCAAACGGTAGTGTCGGGCCCATGACGAGACCCTCAGGGACGGTGACGTTTCTGTTCACGGATATCGAAGGATCCACGCGTCGATGGGAAGCCGATGCCGAGGCAATGCGGGTAGCGTTGGCGGCTCACGACGAGGTGATGCGATCGGCGATCGAGGGCAACGCCGGATGGATGTTCAAGCACACCGGAGACGGCGTGTGCGCGGCGTTCGCCTCGGCGCGGGCCGCGATCGATGCGGCCGTTGCGGCGCAGCGACAGTTGGGTTTGCCGGTGCGGATCGGCATCGCCACCGGGGAGGCCGAACAACGCGGTGACGACTACTTCGGTCCGGCGTTGAACCGGGCCGCACGGGTCATGGCTGTTGGTCACGGCGGACAGGTCCTGCTGAGCATCTCGACGGCGAGTCTCGTGACCGGGGTTGACCTTCTCGATCTGGGTGAACACCGCCTGCGGGACCTGTCCGGAGTCGAGCATCTGTTCCAGGTCCGGGCCGAAGGACTCACGACAACATTCCCACCGTTGAAGACGGTGAACGCCGTGCCCGGGAATCTGCCGATGCAGGCGACAAGCTTCGTCGGTCGTACCGTGGAGATACGCGCACTTATCGAACTGGTGCGGGCCCATCGCGTGGTTACCTTGACCGGGGTCGGCGGTGTCGGCAAGACCCGCCTCGCGTTACAGGTCGCAGCCGAACTCGTGCCCGAGTTCTCCGACGGCGTGTGGCTCGTCGAACTCGCCCCGGTAGGCGATCCGGTGTCCGTGCCCGACGCTGTCGCAACCGCGCTCGGCATCACCGTGCAGCCCGGGTTGACGGTGACCGCGAGCATTGCCCAGGCGCTTGCCGGCCGCGGCCTGCTGATCGTGCTGGACAACTGCGAACATGTGATTGACGCCGCCGCGGAACTCGTCGACGCAATCCAGGCCCGTTCATCCACGGTAAAGATCATCGCAACCTCGCGTGAGGGCCTGCGGGTCGGAGGAGAGCACCTGTGGTCGGTTCCGTCACTCGACACCGGTGGAGTGCACTCGGCCGCGGTGGAATTGTTCATGGAGCGGTCGGGGGCGGTGGTCGCTGGTTTCCACGTGAACAACGAAACAGAGGCCACTGCGGTGACCGAGATCTGTAACCGACTCGACGGGATCCCGCTCGCCATCGAACTCGCCGCCGCACGAATGGTGTCGATGAGCCCGACCGATGTCCGTGACCGTCTCGGCGACCGCTTCCGCCTCCTCTCAGGAGCCCGACGCGGCCTGGAACGCCACCAGACCCTGCGCCACGCCGTGCAATGGTCCTATGACTTACTCAACGACGACGAACGCTTCGTGCTTCTACACGCATCGGTGTTCGCCGACGGATTCGACCTCGCCGCCATCACCCATCTTTGCGAACACGTCGACGAGTACACCACTCTCGACCATGTCGACTCGCTGGTCCGCAAGTCACTCGTCACCGCGCAGCAGTCGGGCGACCACAACCGGTACGTGCTCCTCGAAACGATCCGCCAGTTCGCCGAAGACCAACTGGCCGGTACCGGGACCATCAGCGATGTGCGGAACCGCCATGCCCGCTACTTCGCCGAACTGGCAATCACGCACTATGACATGTGGGAGACACCGCGCCAGCTCGACGCGTTCGATTGGTTCAGGATCGAATTCTCCAACCTGCGAACCGGGTTCAGGTGGGCCACCGACCGTAAGGACCTGAACACCGCCGCCGCCATCGCCGCCCACGTCACGTGGCTCGGGTTCTCCCTTCAACGATTCGAGCCGATCGCCTGGGCAGAAGAGATCCTGGCGGCCGCCACCGCGTCCGACATCGTCATGTTGCCCCGCCTGTACGGCGCCGCCTCATACTGTTCGTTGACGGGCCAACCCGAACTCGCCGTGGGTCGTGCGCAGACTGCGGCGGCCCTGGAGGCGGATCCGCGCTACAGGCCATTCAGCCCCGGTTTCAGTCTCGTGACCGAAGCTCTCGGGCACCTGTTTTGCGGCCGTATCGAACGGTGGCTCGAGCTGAATGCGGTGCTGGCCGACATACCCGGAGTGACTCACCTTTTCGGGATCTGCGGGCTCGCTTTTGCGCTGCCCGTTGTCGGACGGTCAACGGAGGCGATGGTCTTCGCCGACGAAGCGCTCCTCGCTGCTCGCACGGCCCGGAATCCCTATTTCACCGGGTATGCGTTCTGCGGATACGTGCGGGCCTACAGCGAAAGCGATCCCGTCAAAGCGCTCGGCGCAGCGAGACTGGGGCTCCGTCAGACCCGCGACTGCGGACTCGCTATGTGGGAGTCGCTCATCGCCCGCGAGGCTGCCCGATTGGAGGCGCTCCACGGCAACATCGGCGAAGGCCTGGAACTCTTCGACGCCACCCTCGACTCGTTCCACAAGGCCGGCTCGGGCGACAACGTCGCACTGACCCTCGTTGAACTGGCCGCCTTGTTCGACCGGTTCGACCGGCCCGATGTTGCCGCCACGATGTACGGCGCCACCACGACCTACAGCAGCACGGTCGCTACGGTGGACCTCCCCGATATCGTGTACCACCTTCGGACCGTCCTCGGCACCTCCCGCTTCGACGAGTGCGTCGCGAACGGCGCCGTCATGGATCTCGCAGACGCGGTCCGCTACGCCCGCGCCCAGATCCAACTCATGAGAGCCGAACTGGCGGCATCGTCGTAAGCGGGACCCCTCAGACGACCCTGCTCGACCTCGTGTCCGAGAAAGGCAGAGCCCATGGCGTCAACTGATCGTGCCCGAACCAGCTGCGCACCCACGAATGCCCCCGGGGTGCCACGAAGTCTCTGCAGTGCGACACCCCAACGACATTCTGGCACTGGAGCCGCATCGGTCGATGCGGCCCGTGCAGCTGCGGCCCGTTACGCCCGCACCCGGATCCAACTTGCGTTGACCGACCTCTCGGCGCCGTGGCTGCGAGCCTTAACGTGCTACGTTTGACGCACATGAACACGGTTCCCATTCGCGAATTGCAGCAGCATTCGTCCGCTGTGCTTCGGCGAGTGCGCGATGGGGAGCAGGTGGGGATCACCGACCGTGGCACGCTCATTGCGGTGCTTGTTCCCCCGACCGCAGTGGGGGGAACTGGCGCACTCCTCGCTACCGGACGGGTCCGCCCTGCTACTACCGACGTCAAGGCACTGCCACCGGCTCGTAGAGCATCGAAGAAGGTCCTCGACGTGCTCGATGACCTGCGCGCCGACGCCTGACGGTCGCATATGGCGATCTGGTACCTCGACACGTCGGCGTTCCTCAAGCTGCTCGTCGCCGAAGAACACTCCGCTGCGCTGAGGCGCCACGTGCGCAGCCTCGAGTTGTGGTCTTCGACCCTGCTCGCGGTGGAAGCGCATCGCGCCGCACCCCGGCTCAACCTCAACAAAGATGTTGTCGCTCGGGCACTCAGCACGATCACGATTGTCGTGCCGTCCGAGACGACGTACTCATCAGCCCGCACCGTCGGGGTACCGGAACTCCGCACCCTCGACGCACTGCACCTTGCATCGGCACTCGAATTCGGCGTCGATCTCGCAGGCGTTCTCACGTACGACCGGCGCCTGGCCGCTGGATGCGAGCACGAACACCTGGTCGTTGAGGCCCCAGGGCTCCGCCCGTCGTGGTGGAAATAGCCCAGCCAAGACAGGACCGTCGCCGTACAGGGCCACCTCGCGGCGAAATCCTGATCGATTCGGCCCACACGTTCGACGATCCTGCTCAGCCGACCGTGCACCGGCACGGAGGCAACGATCGTCGCCAAGCGCGTTACACCCGCAAGACGTCCAACCGATCGCGTAAGTCCGCGCGTTCAAGACGGTGCAGCGTTGAGGCGTGGATCTGCCCTGCGATCTCCGCTCGTCGGTTCGGGTCCATGGCGTTGACGCCCATCACCGCCACGTCGTTGGCCGTCGGCTGGAACGCGATCACCGGGATACGACGTCGCCGTAACCGTAAGGCTTCGGTGTCGAGCAGCAGTCGTGACCAGCGGCGGGTCGGCTGTGCCATCTGCATCCGACTGCCCGAGTAGGACATAGGTGAGCTTACTATCACCAGGTCGGGAACCAGCGGGAGTTGCGCAAGCAGATCGGCATTCGTGGGTGAATGAACGCCACCGTCGATGTACTGCTCGCCGTCGATCTCCATCGGCCGGAAGAACCCCGGTATCGCACATGAAGCCGCGACCGCATCGGCCAGACGCGGCCGCTTGTCGCGGCCGAACACCTCCAGCACACCGTCGGACCGCCGCACCGCACACACCCATAGGGTCTTCGCCGGCCAACCGTGCGGGTACAGCATTGAGACCGCGTCGGCTATGAACTCGCTTCCGACCGTCCCCTCCGGCAGCAGCCCGGCCAATAGCGCCGCCGGACGCGCGGCGAAGGGACGCGCTGCGGCGCGCGCCAGCGTCGAGGCGATCTCACGGGCAGAAGGCAAACGCGGGCGGGCATCGACGCGAAACGAGGGCGGCCGCACCGGCGGACCCACGCTCGACATCAACCGCGAACCCGCCGCCGACAACGGACGACCGAGCGACCTGGCCAGCAGATCCGGGGCCGACAGACCGGCGCGGAGCGACGCCCCGGCGATACTGCCCGCCGAGGTTCCCACGATCACCTCGGCCGTGCGCGGATCCCAGCCCGTCGCCTCCTGGAGAGCCGCCAGCACCCCGGCATGAAACGCGCCACCGGCAACCCCTCCCGCGCCGAGCACGAGACCGATACGGGCTCCCGCCGGCCCGTCCTTGTCTGCAGAAGATGCTTTGCTCATGTTGGCAAACCTACTCAACGCGTGAAACTAACACTCGTCACCGACCAGAATGTAGAGATGGCCACCCTGGTTTGTTTTCACGCCCATCCCGACGACGAAGCGCTGCAGACGGGTGGCACCATCGCGAGGGCCGCGGCCGAGGGTCACCGTGTGGTACTGGTGATCGCCACCGGCGGGGAGCACGGCGAAACCCCAACCGACCTGGCCGACGGCGAATCCCTCGCCGATCGCCGCCGCGCCGAAGCCGCGAGGAGCGCCGAGGCCCTCGGGATCTCGCGCGTCGCCTGGCTCGGCTACCGCGATTCCGGGATGACCGGCTGGGAGCAGAACGCCCACCCCGACGCGTTCATGAATGCCCACGTGGAGGAGGCCGCCGCTCGACTCGCCGAAATTCTCCTCGACGAGCAGGCCCACGTCGTCACCACATACGACTGGCACGGCAACTACGGTCACCCCGACCACGTCGCCGTTCATCGGGTCGGACACCGCGCCGCCGAACTCGCGGGTACCCCGAACGTCTACGAAGCGACAATCAACCGCGACGCGGTCGTGCGGGCCATGGATGCGGCCCGGGCCGGAGGGATGGATGTCCCGGACTTCGGAAACGAAGACACGCCGAACACCGACGACGGCAACGCGTTCGGCATGGCCGAGTCGGAACTCACGACCTTCGTCGACGTCAGTGGATACGTGTCACACAAGCGTGAATCACTACGTGCGCATACCAGCCAGATAGGTGCGGACTCGTTCTTCTTCTCGATGCCAGACGAGGCGTTCCAGATCATGTTCGGCACCGAATGGTTCATCCGCAAAGGAGCCGCCCCAGGCCACAAGGAGGACTGGCTCGGCGGACTGGGATCGCTCTCCGACTAACCGCAGAATCGTTGCAACAAGTGGTCGCCCGGGGGCCAGTGGCGCTGACCGGGTAGTGTCGGTCGGATGGTGCGACCTTCGGGGACAGTGACGTTTCTCTTCACGGATATCGAGGGCTCCACGCGTCGGTGGGAAACCGATGCGGAGGGTATGCGCGGGGCGTTGGCGCTGCACGACGACGTGTTGCGAACCGCGATCGAGAGCCACGGCGGTTGGTTGTTCAAACATACCGGTGACGGCGTGTGCGCGGCGTTCACGTCCGGCCGGGCCGCAGTGGACGCGGCGGTTGAAGCGCAACGTTCACTCGAGCTGCCGGTTCGGATGGGCATCGCCACCGGGGAAGCCGAGCAAAGTGGCGACGACTACTTCGGTCCGGCGTTGAACCGCGCGGCGCGGGTGATGGCCGTCGGCCACGGTGGCCAGGTGCTGTTGAGCGTATCGACGGCAGGACTCGTCATCGGGCTTGACCTCGCCGATGCCTCGGCGTCCTGCGCGAAGGACTCGTCTACGCCAAAGAACACCGGATGCCGGTGTAGGAAGCGAACATCGCATTCCTGGCCGCCGGACTCGAAGCGGTACACGGCAATCGCCAGCGAGGCTTGGAGATGTTTGACACCACCATCGAGTCGTTTCAGCACGCCGGAGCGATCGCCAATACGGCGGCGACGTTGGGCAGCCTGGCCACGATCTTCGACCGGTTCGAGCAGCCCGATATCGCCGCCACCCTGTACGGGGCCACGACCGATTACGGGCACGTCTCAGCGCTGCCCAGCATTCCCGGTCTTGTCGACCACCTGCGAACGATCCTCGGTTCGACCCGCTTCGACGAGTGCGTCGCCACCGGAGCCGCCATGGGTCTCGCGGACGCGGTCCGTTACGCCCGATTGCAGATCCGGCTGCTTCGTTCCGAACTGGCAATGCCGTCGTAAAGAGGGTTCAGGCGGCGGCTACCGTCACCAACACGCTTCATAGGTGCTTTTACTATTGAACGGCTAGCCCTTGGGTCGAGTCGGATCGTCGGGTGATCGCAACTGGAAGATGTCGCCGAACGGCCGCGGCGTCGGGACGGCGACGATGTAGATGACCGTCTCCTCGCCTTCGCCCTCGATGTGGGTGGCACCTGCCGGAATCACGAGCTTGTCACCGGGCCCAATGGTCAGGTGCTCTCCAGTCTCGCCGTCGAGAATCCACGTTGAGCCCTCCATCACATAGCCGTGCACGTCGCAGTCGTGCCAGTGCAGCGCCGGGGGCGGCGAGGGTTTCGAGATCAGCGTGGTCGGCCAGAAGCCGTCCTTGGCGATGTCGGCCATCGCTCCCGGCAGACCTTCGAAGTGGTTCTTGATGACGGAGACTCGCATCCCCGGAGTCTCGCGCCGACGGACCCTCGCCGCTATTCCAGGCTGGCGGCCTGCGGCCGCAGACGCTCACCGGGCTGCTAGCGGACCCGCATACCCGGTTGCGCCCCCGGGAACGGCTCCAGGACATACAGGCCCGGGTTGGCCTTCTCGTCGCTGTGCGCGGCAGCGAGCACCATGCCTTCGCTGACACCGAACTTCATCTTGCGTGGCGCGAGGTTTGCGACGACGACGGTGAGCTTCCCGACGAGATCCTCGGGGTTGTACGCACTTTTGATACCGCTGAAGACGTTGCGCAGCCGCCCTTCACCGACGTCGAGGGTCAGCCGTAGAAGTTTGTCGGAGCCTTCGACGTGGTCGCAGTTGACGATCTTCGCAATCCGAAGGTCGATCTTGGCGAAGTCGTCGATGGAGATGACCGGGGCGATGGCTTCACCGCCGGGGATCAACTCGGGCTCGACGGATTCCGCTGCGACTTCCGACGAAGCAGCACCCACGCCAGGTTCCGCGTCGCCACCGAACAGCTTTTCGAGCTGCTTGGGATCGACACGCTGCAGAAGGTGCTTGTATTCACCAATCGTATGCGCGCCTAGCAGCGTCGAGGCTGACTCGTAGGCGAACGGGTCGACCTTGAGGAACCCCTCGACCGCGTTCGCCAAGGTGGGCATAACGGGCTTGAGGTAAATCGTGAGTAGACGGAACGCCTCGATGCACACCGTGCACGCCGCATGAAGATCGGCCTCCCGTCCCTCCTGCTTCACCAGCTCCCACGGCCGGTTGCGGTCGACATATTCGTTGACCCGGTCGGCCAACTGCATGACTTCACGCATCGCCTTCGCGAACTCGCGACCCTCGTAGAGTGCCTCGATCGTGCTGCGGGCCGTCTGCAACTCGACCAGCAACGCCGCCCCCTCGTCGCCGACCGCCGTGGTGAGTTGCCCACCGAATCGCTTCGTGAGAAACCCGGCCGACCGACTTGCTATGTTCACATATTTTCCCACGAGGTCACTGTTGACACGCTGAACGAAGTCGTCTGGGCTGAACTCCACGTCTTCGACGCGCGCGTTCAACTTCGCCGCGAGGTAGTAGCGCAGCCACTCCGGGTTCATACCAAGTTCCAGATACTTCAGCGGCGAAAGACCCGTACCGCGGCTCTTCGACATCTTCTCCGCGTTGAGGTTCAAGAAACCGTGCACGTAAACATGGTCGGGAGTTCGGAGTCCGCTGAAGTGGAGCGTGGCCGGCCAGAACAGGGTGTGGAAGTACACGATGTCTTTGCCGATGAAGTGGATCTGTTCGGTGTTCGGATCGGCGAAGAACGCGTCGTAGTCGCGGCCGGTCCGGGCGAAGTAGTTCTTCAATGACGCGAGGTAGCCGATCGGCGCATCGAGCCAAACGTAGAAGTACTTGTCATCGGTGTCGGGAATCCGGATGCCGAAGTACGGGGCGTCGCGGCTGATGTCCCAGTCGGCAAGCGAGACGTTGCCCTGCTCGTCGGCGACGAACCATTCCTTGATCTTGTTGAGCACTTCAGGCTGCAAACGGTCAGTCTCAGAGATCCACTGCAGCAGGAACTCCGTGCACCGCGGCGACGAGAGCGAGAAGAAGTAGTGCGAACTCGACCGCATTTCCGGCTTCGCTCCGGACAGCACGGAGAACGGATCGATCAGATCGGTCGGCGCGTAGACCGAACTGCACACCTCGCATGAGTCGCCGTATTGATCGGGCGACTTGCACTTCGGGCACGTGCCCTTGATGTAGCGGTCGGGAAGGAACATGCCCTTGACCGGGTCGTAGAACTGCTCGATGACGCGCTCCGCGATGAGACCCTCGTCGCGGAGCTTGCGGTAGATGTCCTGCGCCAGTTCGTGGTTCTCGACGGCGTCGGTCGAGTGCCAGTTGTCGAAGCTGATGCTGTAGCCGTCGAGGTACTGCCGACGTCCCGCGGCGACTTCGGCGACAAACTCCTGCGGCGTCTTGCCGGCCTTCTCGGCCGCGATCATGATCGGGGCGCCGTGCACGTCGTCGGCACACACGAAATGCACCTCGTTGCCCGCCATCCGCTGATGCCGCACCCAGATGTCGGCCTGGATGTACTCCATCATGTGCCCGACGTGGAACGGGGCATTGGCATAGGGCAGAGCGGTTGTTACGAACAGGGAACGAGGCATGAATGAGTCCGAACAGGTAGGGAACGTTCAATTTTAGGCCCCAGCTCGCTGCGGCCGTGCCGTATTTCAAGAAGCTCAGCCTGACGGCCACCACGACCGTGCTGAGCCTGCCACCTCGTGGTCGTGGTTACGTGCGCCTCCGGCGTAACTATGTGGCACGGAGGCAACGAACGTCGCGTTCGGATCGAGCCAGAGAGGAAGGGAGGCCGGGTGGTTGAGGTCGACGGCCGGTTGCCGCCGTTGTGGCGAGTGACTTCTGGCAATGTATGCTTATTTGCATGCAAAGCACCAGCGTTCGGATCGACGTCGGAACTCATGAAGAGTTGAAGAGGCTCGCTGCTGCGCTAGGAACTTCGGTGGGAAACACGGTGACGCTTGCCGTTCGGTCGCTGCGGCAGGACCGGATCGGAGCGCAACTCGGTGGCCCCTTGACCGACGGGGAAAGCGCGTGGCTAGATGCTGACTTCGGGTGACGTTGTTGATCTCGACCTTGGGTCGGCCGAAGGTCGCGAAGCCGGTTTCCGCCATCCCGCAGTTATCGTAAGTGCGCAGAGGATACTCGGCCACAATCCGAATGTCGTTCATCTCGTCCCGTTGACCTCGGCTGTTCGAGACTTCGATTCTGAAGTCAAGATTGAGCCGGAGCCGGAAAACGGTCTGTCGGGAATTTCGTCGGCACAGTGTCAGCACATTCGATCGGCGTCCCCCACCCGAATTCTCCGCACACGAGGAAACGTTGGGCCGGTCGTATTGACGCAGATTCGTGAAATGCTCTCGGTGATTCTCGACATTCCGTGAACTCACAGTTGGGGCGGGCGTTCGCATGATCAGGTAATCGACGTTGATCGTGCCCTCGGCCGTGGCGTCGAGTCGAAAGACCCGAACGGGCAATTTTGCCCAGCGCATCCCGGTCAGTCACTATCGGGCTGGAGTCCGGCCCCGTCCCGGTTTTGGCCGCCATCTCACCAGACAGTTGGCGTGCACCCTCACAGAAATACCCTGAACGTCGTACGCGCCCGAACGGTCTGTATTCGCGTTGTCCTCTTCCTGACATTCAACGCACTTCCGCTTCAGTGCACCAGCGGCGCAAGGCGTGAGCCGACTGCGCGGGTCGGTCGATTAGTCCTCGATGAGACGCCGGGCATTTGCCGCGGCCGGCGCGACGCAGGCGAGGTACCGCCGGAGGGATTCCCAGATCCCCGTGTCATCAGGGGTGAGCAAGGTCAGGTTCTGGTGGAAGCCTCCAGCCAGTCGGGATCGCTCGAGGAACGAGGCGATGACCGGATAGGTCGGCCAACACTGCCGGTTCGCCAGTTCGACCACCATCATCGCCAACCAGTCGCGAGGAACTGTCGGGGGAGCGATGGGGCGGCAGATGACGTTCTTTTCCGCTTCGTCTGTGAAGTTCGCCTCCACGACGCCGATGAGCGAAGCGCTGAACGTCGGCTGACAGAACCGAATCCACTGGAGCGTGATGCGGTTGCCGGCGAACACCGGCTTGGCGGGAAGGGTCGGAATTCCCGCAGCCGAGCAGTCGACGAACAATGTGCTCGGACCGATCGGTATCACGCCGCTCTCGAGCACCACCTGATCGGTGGTTATCGAGGTCACCCGGCCGCGGCGGACGATGTTCGTGATTCGACGAAGCAGTTCGAGCTCACCGGCACTCACTACGGCGCAGTGGTACGCCTCGGGTTTGACGGCCGGGTCGATCCGCACCACCGCGCCGGACGATTCGAGTCGATCGAAGACTTCGTCGACCGTGGCGGCCCCGTCGATCGCCTCCACCTGGTTGGCGATGCCGCGCACATTCGTCGGGAAGAACTCACGGCCCGGTTGGAAGTTCTCACGGGGAAGGAGCCAGGCGTCGCGCGGCATGATCCAGCAAATCTGGTCTGGCGAGGCGCCGTTGTCGAGGAGCCAGATGATGGCGTCCATGCCCGTCTTACCGGCGCCGATCACGACGTAGGAATTGTGGGCGTGGGCGATTCTCGGCAGTTCGTTGAGTGGAATGAACGCGACACCGGGCGACACGGTGAACCCGGGCGTGTGGGTCGAGGGCACGTTCATCTTCGAATGCGTTGCATCCACGACCTTTCGCGCGCTTATCTTTGTCGTCGTCCCGGAAAGCAGTGACGTAACCGTTCCGTCTTCGGACGCGTCGCTCATCGGGAAGTAGTGCACACGGCCAGTCGGGAGGAACTGCTGCTGCATTACGAGGTCGAAGTGGCTCAACACCTCCTGGCCCGACGCCAGTTCGAACATTCCCCTGTTGTGGCCGACCTCGTCCTTCATGCCGGAGCCTAGTGGTCGGGAGCTCACGCCGTAGCTCGACGACGGCTGGTGCAGGCGGACGAACGGGTAGGCGTCGTTCCAATGCCCACCCGGGCGATGGTGGCGGTCGACGATGGCCATCGTGGCTGTTCCCTCAGTGAGCAGCGAGTCGGCGAACGCCATCCCAACTGCTCCACCGCCGATGATCAGGTAGTCGACGTTGATCGTGCCCTCGGCCATGGCGTCCTCCACGGACTTGATCGGGCGGACACCCGGCACGTTCACTCTGACCGAGTTTCTCGGACTGCTCCGTGATCGCGATCACACACCGTCCGATTTATCGACGGATTCGGCGAAATGCCCGCTACGCCGGTGTACATGGATTGTTTGCAGGCACGCCTGCGATCATACCTGCATGGCGCAAATCACGATTCGAGCCGACAACGATCTCATCCGGCGCGTCAAGCGCTCGGCGGCCGAGGTCGGTCGGTCGATGAACGACTACGTCACGGCCGTTCTCGATGCAGCGACCGACCCGAACCTCGCTGGCACGTCCGCCGAACGGCTCCGCGAGCGACTGCGGGAAGCCGGCCTGCTCACCACGCCTTCGAAAATGTCAGGTCGCCGACCATCGGCCTCCGCTGTCACCGCCGCCCGGTCTCGGGCCGCTGCGGGCCGGCCGGTGAGCGACTTCGTCTCCGACGGCCGGTGAGCGTCTTCGCCGATTCATCGGCACTCGTGAAGCTCTACGTCGCGGAGTTCGGTCATGAAGCTGTCCGAGCCGGTGCGGGCCCGGGTCCGCTCGTGATCGCAACGATCGCCCGGGCGGAAGTGCCGGCGGCACTGTGGGGTAAGTCTCGAACCGGTGAACTGTCGGCGTGAGACGCGGCTCTTGTCGCGAGTGCGTTCGAGTTTGACTACCACGGCGACGATCAGGCCGGCTCGGCCTTCGCGGGCCTGGCCTTCGCGGGCCTGGCCTTCGCGGCCTGGTCTTCGCTAGGTGATGCACTGGTGTTCGCGGCAAGCCACGCAGGACCGTTCGCGTACCTGAAATCTGTGTCACACGGCGGAAATGATGACAGGTGCGGGTTGCGTGTCGACGAGGTCGCCGAGGTCACCCGGATCGCTGGTAAGCATGACCGCTTCCGGGTAATCGAGCGCGAAGGCTACGACGATCGCATCCGTGGCTGAGATTTCGGACGCTCGACCTGTTGCGGTTCTCAGCCGTGCTGCGTTTCGAGCGATTCGCTCCGTCACGGGTTTAACCTGACACATGCTGAGCAAATGGTTTACATGGAAGTCGCGTCGGTGGTCTCCGGTGAGCGATTCGGTCAGCACCACCGCCGGTACCTGTGGCGGCCAGACTCCGCGACGACGAAGCTCCGCGAGACGTGCTCGCTGTCCGGCCAAGGCGCTGACCCCACCGCTGTCGAGTATGAGATTCACGCGCTTCGGCGTCGCTTGCTGGATCGTTTCGCCGGCGCCGCGAGCACGCGGTCAGCCCAGGTGGCGGCGGCCAAAGCTTCTTCGGGGCCGACCGGTCCAAGCTCAGCCTCTAGTTGGGCCAGGTAGGTGTCGAGCGCAAGGATCATGGCACGACGATCCAGTTCCTCCAGTAGGGCCCTCGTCGCAACCCGCGACACATTGAGGCCGGCTTCGCGTGCTCTTGCGGCGACGTCATCGGGAACGGTGATGTTGACGCGTGTCATGCGCATACTATACACACAGTCGATTCTGGATCGAGAGTTTCTCGGTGTTGACCAGGCTTCCTCACGACGTTCGCCTGTCCGGCCCCGACGCGGCGAAGGTACTCGGTTCTGTTGTGCCAACCACTCGTGTTCTTCCTCCGACGAACAGGTTGGGTTCGCCGAGTGGGTCAAAGCAAGTGCAGTGGTGGGCGGGGCGGTGTACGCAGCACTGGTTGCCTGGGTCTCGAAGTGTGCCGAGTTGCCACTCATCACGCGGGACACAAGAGCGCTTCATCGATGTGCGAGGCCGCCCCGCAGGCACGAGGCTGGGGCACTCAGCTCACCGAACCTCGGGGCACGACCCATCGTGTCGGCTGACGGGTGACATGCGCGATGTGGTCGAAGTCGGTGACGATGGCGCGGCTGGCGGGTCAGGAACCACGCGGTAATGTAAATACGTAAGGTGCAGTTTCGTAAGGTATACTTTCCTCCATGACCGCATCCCGCATCACCAAACCGGCGGATGTTCGAGGGCGAGACGCCGAATGGACGGCTCTCCACGACTTCGCAAGTGCGACCAACCCAGTCGGGGCACTAGGTCTTCTGTACGGTCGGCGACGCACAGGCAAGAGTTTTCTCCTACGTCGACTCGTCGAATCGCTCGGCGGAATCTACTTCCAGGCAACCGAGAGCGAACGGCCCGACGCGCTCGTCGAGTTCGGAAACGCGGTCGCATCAGAGGCCGTCGCATACCCGCAGGCGGCAGAGCCCATTGTCTACTCAGACTGGGACGACGCATTTCGTCGGCGCTCCGGGATTGTCGTGATCGACGAGTTTCCTTATCTTCTGAGGCATAGTCCCGAGCTTCCGAGCCTGCTGCAGCGGATCATTGACGAGGCGTCAAATTCCGCTCGGCCGCCGATCCGATTCATTCTGTGCGGCTCATCGCTGTCCGTGATGAGCACGCTGCTGCGAGGCCAGGAGCCGCTCCGAGGGCGGGCCACGCTCGACATGTTCCTGCGGCCGATGGACCACATGCAGGCGGCCGACCTCTGGGGCGTCGATGATCTCGACGTGGCCGTTCGACTCCACGCCATATTCGGCGGAGCGCCGGGCTACCGGGCGTTGACCACCGGGCTCCCCAAGTCGACACAGCAAATCGGTGAGTGGCTCCGGACAAACGTGCTCAATCCGAGTCATGCCTTGTATCGCGAAGACGAGTACCTGCTCCAGGAGGAGCGCACCATCACGGACCGGGCGTTGTACGGATCGATCCTGCAGGCCATCGCCTCCGGCGTCGCTTCCCAAACGGAGCTCGCCGGACGTCTCGGTCGGAGTCGGGAAAGTCTCACGCATCCACTCACGACGCTGATTCGCGCCGGGTTCGTGGTCCGCGACGAAGACCTGCTGAACCCGAACCGTCCCGAGCACCGATTGGCTGACCCCATCATCCGATTCATCCGGCTTGTCGTCCATCCGTCGCGGGCGTTACTCGACGAGGGCCATTGGGACATCGCCTGGCAACGGGCCGCTCATCGACTCGACGCCAATATTTTCGGACCACACCTCGAACAGATAGCGCACCGCTGGGCATCGGTCATGTTCCAACCCGAGGCCGGGGGATTCGTGTCGAGCGTCGGACACACCCGCGTCGCCGATTCGCGCACCCGGAAATCGATCGATATCGACCTCGTCGCACTGGGCGAGAACGCGGACGGCGCACCAGCGGTGCGACTTCTCGCGGAGGTGAAATGGTCCGCCAATGCGTTCGGACCCGGAGCCATAGATCGACTCTCCCACGCACGTAACCTGTTGGGAGCGCTCGGCCACAACGTCGCATCATGCGAATTGGCGCTGATCAGTCGTGACACGCCGTCGTTGCCGGACGAAGGACTGCGGGTCGGACTCAACCAGCTGTATGGAACGCCAGACCGCACCTCGAAACGCCGTCGAGCACGTCGGTGAATCGCGCGCGACGCTCCCAAAGAGCGAACCGTTGCGATGTCGCCACGGTCCGGTGTCAAAGGTCCGCATGGGTCTGCACTTCGGTGAAGCCGTAGAGCGCGGTGGTGACTTCGGACCGGTCGTCAACAGACCTGCACGCGTCGAAACGGCCTCGTTGTGCTCGCCGACCTCAGCCTCGTCGAAGGAGATCCGGACCGGGCCCGGGAGATTCTCTCGAAGATCTTCGTCGTCCGGACCCCGATGGGGAACATCTACGCCGACCATCTGGCCCGCCGACTCGGTATTCTCGACCAGCACCTCGAACGCAAACTCGCCCCCTTCGGCTGGACACCCGACCAGCGAACCACACACACCGCCAACCAGATGACGGCACTGCGCGCCGAGATGTCCCGCTGCGGGTGGAAGTAAGCACACATACAATTGATTGGACGGGATCTGACAACTCGGATACGTTGCGCTTCCATGATGAGCGGGAAACCATGAGCGATATTGCCGTAACCTCGAGCCGGTTCGACTTCGGCCCGACGCATGAAGCGATCCAGCGCTACGTCGACAGAAACATTCTGTCGGGCGTGTCGTCGGCCGTGCTCGTCGGGCGTGATGTCGTCGATGTCCACTGCGCCGGGTTCGCTGACATCGAGAAAAATAATCCTATGCGCACGGATCACTTGTTCCGCGCGTTCTCGAACACCAAGCTCGTCACGTCGTGCGCCGTCATGGTGCTGTTCGAGGAGCGCCGTGTCGGCCTCGACGATCCGATCGAGAAGCACATCCCGCAGCTGGGTAATCGCCAGGTGCTGAAACCGGGCGCAACCACGATCGACGACGTCGAGCCGGCCCGAGGGTCGATCACCGTTCGCCACCTCCTGAGTCACAGTGCCGGACTCAGCTACGGCCTGTTCCCGGGTTCACTGATCTTCAACGCCTACACCGCAGCCAAGGTCGGCGACCCGGCTCGCAAGTTGGCCGAAATGATGGAGACGCTCGCGCCGCTGCCACTGGTGTTTCATCCCGGTACCGGGTGGGAGTATTCCGTGGCGACCGACGTGTTGGCGCGCCTGGTCGAAGTCGTAAGCGGGCAGACGTTCGGCGACTTTCTGGCCGAGCGGATCTTCGAACCGCTCAGCATGATCGATACAGGTTTTGTGGTGCCGCAAGCCGAGCAGTCCCGGCTTACGGCGTACTACGCGGGCGCGAACCTGTTTGACCCGATGGAACCCGGGCTGACCCGGACCGACGACGCGCCGTATCCGGGAGCGTATCTGCGACCGGTGCCGTTCCAGTCGGGCGGCGGCGGACTCGTGAGCAGCCTCCCCGACATGGTCGCCTTCATCCGCAGTTTCCTGCCGAACGGGCGTACGCTGCTCAAGCCGGAAACCATCGCGTTGATGATGACCAACCAGTTGGCCGACGGCGTATCGATCGGCTTTCCCGGCATTGGTCGTGTGGAAGGAAAGGTGTTCGGTCTGGGTGGGGCGTTGACGGTCACCCCCTCCGCGATCGATCCCAGAGAGTCAACCGGTGAGTTCGAGTGGGGCGGAATCGCCGGTACCCACTGGTGGATCTCGCCGAAACACAACCTTGCCGGTCTCTGCATGACACAGCGGCAGATGGGCTTCTGGCATCCGTTCTCCTTCGAGTTCAAGCGCCTCACCTACCAGGCCGTGGTCGGCGAATCCGCCTGAGCGCCGGTAGGCAGCCTTTGGGGATGGTTTTTATCCCCCCGATGCCGAAACCCTCCCCAAGCCGTCGTTTAGGGAGCTACTCCGGCGATCAGTGCGTCGCATCCCCGGTCACCCGTGTGTGGCGCAGACTCGGCAATGTTCGCAGCGATTCCAACGGCATCCAGACGATCCGTGTCCATAACGAATTGACGAACCAGCCGAAGGCGATCGCCGGTCGACTCCTGAACCACAAGGCTCTGCCCCACACGGATCCCGAGCGTGCGAGCGTTCATTTGTAAATCCTACGCCCACCATCGCCGAAGGTCCTCCGTAACTGTTCATTCAAGTCGCTCCCGGAGCGACTGAATGAACAAGAAATCCGCCGAGCACGGAGCAACGAACCCGCGCGGGGCCAGGGTCAGTGCGTGATGGTGCCATCAACGGCGACTGACATCACAGCCCGGCCGCGAAACGCGTGGGCGCCGACGGCGGATGCACCGCGACGTCGTAGCGGTCTTCTCGTTGTTCCACTCCTTGGTCGGCTGTAGGCGGGTTACGTCACAGGGCGAGGTGAATACGAAGTGCCTCGTCGAGCAGCATCAGCAACTCGCGTGGAAGGATCCCGACTCTGGCTCCGATGCGGGCGATGTCGACCGATCGAATCTGCTCGGCCTGAGCCTTGGAATCCTGGTCGAGGCCGCTGTCCGACGCCGGAAGAAACACCTGGAACGGATATACGCGGGTGATGTTCGATGTCACCGGAACTACCGTGACGACGCCTCGGCCAAGTCGCTGGGCGCTGAGGTTGGCGCCGTCATTTGTAACGACCACCGCCGGTCGTCGCTTGTTGGCTTCGGCGCCTCTGACCGGTTCCAGGTCAACCAGACAGATCTCGCCCCGGCGCATCAGCTCACGCCGTCTGTGGTGGTCACGTCCCAGAGTGCGCCGTCGCCGGAATCGGACCATTCGCGCCAGGCGTCTTCGTAGGCGGCCCCCAACTCGCTTGCACGTAGTAGCCGAACTGCCTTGTGCACGGCGGCGGACCGAGACGGTAAACCTTGGTCGTGGGCGTACCTGTCGAGATAGTCGACGTCGTCTTCGGAAAGGCTCACGCTTACTTTCATAACATTATGCTACCTGAAGTAGGAACCCAGTAGCAATATGGCTGTGGTCGGGCCTTCGCCGCGACGGACCCCCGTCCGGGCCCAGGAGGCGTACCGCCTAGGGCTCGGCATCAGCCGAGAACACCGCATCCCTTTCTGGGAAGCCGCCATCGCGCAGGACGCAGCCGGGCTCGAAGTGGACCACCGCGACCCCGAACAAAGCCTGGCGACCTTTGATGCGGCCATCGACTCGTTCCGGCAGGCCGGCGCCATCGGCGTTCTGGCGGGTGCCCTGGCCAACCTGGCGATCTACCTCGACCGAGCCGACCGAGCCGAGGTCGCCGCCACCCTCGTCGGCACCACCACCGCTCACCCCAGCATCATCATGGCCGTCGGACTCGCCGATGTGATCAAGCACTTGCGTGCTGCCCTCGGTTCCGCCCGATTCGACGAGTGCGTCTCCACTGGCGCCGCGATGGAGCTCGCCAACGCGGCCCGTTTCGCCCGCGCCCAGATCCAGTTGCTTCGATCCGAACTGGCGGAGTCGTCATGAGGGGTATGCCACGGCCGTCGGGGACGGTGACGTTTCTATTCACCGATATCGAGGGATCGACTCGTCGGCGGGAAGCCAATGCCGAAGCGACGCGAGCGGCACTGGCGGCCCATGACGACGTGCTGCGAGAGGCGATAGAGGACAGTGGCGGATGGGTGTTCAAGCACACCGGCGATGGCGTGTGCGCGGCGTTCGGCGGCGTTCAGCGGCATTCAGCTCGGCACGAGCCGCTCACGATCGCGGGGGAACCGGTGATGCGCGACAGCGACAGCGACGGCGCGGCTAGCGCGTCGAGCCCGTCACGCGATCACGGTAACTCCCACTCGGCCGATACGCACGCTCCCGGACACGGGGAGGAACACCCGGAGGGGGCGTCAGAGGTGCGAACTACCAGATCACCTCGACGTCGTACCGGGTCACGAGTTCGTCATGCGTGACGATGACCAGACCTTCATGGCGGGCCTGTGCAACGAGGAGCCGATCGAACGGATCACTGTGCCTCGCGGGCAAGAACTCGACTGCTCCCAGGTGGCCGGCGGCGATGGGCAGCTGAAGGATGCGTGACTTCGGCACGAAGGTTTCGAACCACTCGATGGCTGATCGGTCGAGACCGTTCAACTTGCCGATACGCCGTTTGATGCCCATCTCCCACAGCGACACGTGGGAGGCGTACACCTCCGCTCCGTCGGCGACCATCGCTGCATGGGCCGCTTCGCCAAGCCGTTCGGGCGCCACGACCGCCCAGATCAGGGCATGGGTATCGAGGAGCAGCCTCACGCCGGAAAGGTCGATCCGCCGAACATGCCGTGGAGCTCGTCGTCGCTCCAACGTAGATCGTCGACGGTCGGGGTTTGCCCGTCTGGTCCGGTGCGCCGTGCCGGAGAGCTCGCCCAGGCATACAGCCTGCGCGGCTACGACGCTGTGCACCTTGCTGCCGCCTCGGCCGTGGCCGATTCCGATGTCGTTTTGGTGACCGGCGACGCTGATCTTGCGAACGCAGCGAACTCGATCGGCATAGCCGTGTCCATCACCAACAAATAGGGATCATTCACCCAACCCCTACCCCGGAACACCGGCTCGGCGGCGGACACTTCGCTCGGCGCAACGACACCGTCTCTGGGTGACCAACCGTCCGTGAAACCGCACGGTCGCCTCGATCTGTCAATACCACAGCATGGTTGACGAGCAGTGGCGCAAAGGGCCGCGACGTCTGCAAGGTGATCAGGGGTTTCGGCCCGGAGGTCACCAACGGGGCCGCGGCAGCGTTGCGTTCCACGAAGCTCCCCTTTCTCGTCGCCTGGGGCGCCGACGACAAAGCGTTCAAGCCGGCCCTTGCGGAGCGCTTCTGCGCCGAAGCCCAACCGCAAGGCTGGTTATGATCGAGAACTCCAAGACCCTGTTCTGCTGGGACCAGCTTCAACGTCTCGCGCAACTCATCTCGGATCAGACTTCATCTCAGACTTCATCCCGACCTGACCCGCACGTCGGACCGGCGGTCGTCGACTCTCCGAAGCCTCACACGACAGAAGTCCGACTCACCGTGTGGGTGACCCTGGGTTACGCCGAGAACTGTCGCGTGAAATCCCCGAGTTCGGAAAGAGGCGTTTGCCGTGCAGCTTCGTCCGCAAGGCGCTGGGCGGCAAGGCGAAACTCGGGTTCTCCGGTGACGGTGCTGACCGCCGCCGCGATGTCTGCGGGCGTGGCCGCAGCAGCATCGAGCACAACTCCGCAACCGAGGTCCAGACAGCGGTCAGCGTTGTCCGGATGATCTGCACCCAACGGGAGCACAACGACGGGAACACCGGCAGCCAGTGCGGCCATCAGCGTCCCGGATCCCCCGTGGCATACAACTGCTGCACACTGTCCGAGCACGAGCCGCTGATCGACGTAGTGGGCGATCCTCACCCGTTCAGGCACACCGTGGAACTCGTCGACGTCGACGAATGGCCCGGTAGTGACAAGTGCGTCGGCTCCCACGATCCGAAGACCATCGACGATTCGACCCAACAGGTCGCCAGACTCGACGTTGAAGACAGTTCCGAGCGTCGCGTACACGAGGGGGCGATCGCGCACCGGACCGTGAGCCGGGGTCATCGGACGGACCGGCTGCCACCGAGGCGTGACCGGGACTGTCGGGTCACGAAACGATGCGGGAAACGGTGCGACGCACAGACCTCCACCCAGGCGAGCCCCATCAGGATCGGGATCGAGCCCGTGTTCGACACGAAGCTCATTCCATGCTTCTCCAACCACGATTTGACTGACCAAGCGTCCCGCTGCGATCACGTTCACCGTGACACTTGGAATCCCCATCCGCTCCGCCGCGACAAGTGCGCCGAAATCGACTTCGTCGCATAGCAGGAGTTCTGTGTTGAACTCCTTGAACAAGCTCGCAAGTGCAGTCGCCCGCGCTCGTCCGAAGCGCCTCACGAAGCTGTTTCGCATGGCTGCGCTTTCGAACTCGCGATCAACAGTGCGAAGCGACAGTCGCTTGTCGGTGATCGTGTCGGGCCCGAGTGGGACCGTTTGAAATCCGTAACGGGCGAGTTGAGGGAGCACAAATGACTGTCCGATGAACGTGACGTCATGGCCCCAGCCTCTGGCAAGGAGCGCCGACTCAAGCAACGGCCCGGCATGACCCCAACCGCCGACAAACGAGGCGACGACTTTCACGCTCTCACCCTATCGACCGAGAACGACTGGACCACCGGCCGGCCGCGGATCTGACGGGAGGAGGTGAGCGTGTTGCGCGTGGAGAGCGGCGAGGCCCTTGTCGAACGTCACGAGACGTCCTCCGTTGTGTCGTGTGAGCGCCACGAGCAAGGCGTCGGTGACCTGTCGGTGTCCGATCACGCCGGCGAGGTGCGCGGCTTCAAAGGGCAGCGAGTCGGGCCAGAAGGAGTGCCACTCCGGCGATCGAATTGTATCAACTACCGTGATTGCCTCGACCGGTGTTCGCCCTTCGCGCAGGAGGAACCGAAGGAGTGTGCCTTCCGTTATTGGGCAGGTAGCGAGGTCTGGCTGTTCTTGCTCGAACCAGGTCAGCGCGACCGAATGATGGATGTGGTCGACGACGGTAAGCGCGACGAGCACATTGCCGTCCGCCAAGAACCTGATCACACCTCGTCGTCCAGCGAACGGACGTCTTCGGTAGATGTCGGTCGACCGACCGATATCTGCGGCATGCCTCGCTTGGTGATCGCGATCTGCGGCACGTTCTTTCCGAGGCCCAAGCGAATCAGCTCAGCGATTACTTCGCTCATTGACCGTTTCCCGTCGTGGGCAAGTTGCCGGGCCAGTTCGTGGAGATCCTGCGGCAGATCGATCGTCGTTCGCATCGACGCATTTTAGCATCGACACATCATGAGGCATCCCTCGATGCCGGACCCGGTATAGAGCCTGAGATGATACGAGACCGCGCTCCTAGCGTCTAGCCGCACGACCGACACCAGGCACACGACCGACACCGAGCCGACTGCCGTAACGCGTCGGGGGTACAGTCAGGTCGTGGCAGCGCCCAGGCAACCGGCGGTTGAGATCCCTGTCGGGGATCGAGTGGTACGCGTGTCCAATCCCGATCGCATCTACTTCCCTGCCATCGGCGCGACGAAGCTCGATCTTGTCAACTACTACCTGAGTGTGGGACCCGGCATCGTCAATGCGCTTCGGCAGCGCCCGTGCATGCTGCACCGGTTTCCGACCGGCATCACCGGCGAGAAGGTTCACCAGAAGCGCCTCCCGAAGGGTGCTCCTCCGTGGGTCGGGACGGTGCGGCTTTTGTTCCCCCGATACGGTTTGCACGCCGACGAGTTGTGCGTCAGTGAATTGGCTGAGGTGATCTGGGCCGTGCAGATGTCCACAGTCGAGTTCCATCCGTGGAACTCGCGACGTGCCGATACCGAGTCACCCGACGAGTGGCGTATCGATCTCGACCCGATGCCGAACTGTCCGTTCTCCACTGTGCAGAACGTCGCCCGTGTGGCCCATGAGATCCTCGACGAACTCGGGGCCGTGGGCTGGCCAAAGACCTCGGGCGGAAGCGGGCTGCATATCTATGTGCGCATACAGCCATCACACGGGTTCACCGACGTGAGACGCGCAGCGCTCGCCTTCGCTCGGGAGGTGGAGCGACGCCGACCCGGCGACGTGACCACTACATGGTGGCGCAAGGACCGCGACCCGACGACCGTGTTCGTCGACTACAACCAGAACGCCCGCGACCATACGATTGCTTCGGCGTACTCGGTGCGGGGCGTGCCCGATGCCCTGGTGTCGACACCCGTCACATGGGACGAGATCGACACGGTGGATCCCCACGACCTCACGATCGCCTCGGTGCCCGAGCGTTTCGCGCGCCTCGGTGATCTGCACGGCGACATCGACCGAACCGTCTTCCACATTGACCGGTTACTCGAATGGGCCGAACGTGATGAGCACGCCGGCGTCGAAGACCCCGGGGCGGGCTGATCAGTGGCAGATCCGGAGAAGACCTCGCTGTCCGTGCTTTACTAGGCCGCCACACCGCCGGTCTGGTCCGGTGCGTCAAAGTCGTCGCGGTTGCCCAGCCCGGCCTTCGTGCTCTGCGCATCGGCCTTCGACATCCGGGCGAGGGTGAACGCGACGGTCACACCGGTCGCCGAGTCGGTCGCGGAGCCACCCTGCGGCGAGAGCTGACAGGTTCCACGATTGCTCGCTTCGACATAGGTGCACTGGCCGTTGGTCAGGCGCATCTGGAGCGTGCCGGCGGGCTCCGGGCCGACCAGTTGAAGTTCACCGTTGGACTGGAACTTGAGCCCGACCGCGCGGCGGAACTTGTTGTCGTTGACCTTGAAATCCATCCAGTACCATCCTGTCGGCCCGATCGCTCCGGTTGCGGGCGCCGTCGTGGTCGCCCCGGACGGGCCACCAGCCGTCGGCGGAACCGACACTCTCAGCGGTTTGAATCCGGGGTGTATCTCGTCGCCGATACTCGCCGTGACCGGTGCACTCGACGAATTCTGAAGGGTGATCGTCGTGCATTCCCCGGGTTTGAGCCTCACGCCTTTCAGCCTTCCGAACTGGTTGCCCTTCGTTGCGCCGAACAGCCCGGCGAAGACGGTCATGCGGTTGCAGACCGTGACCTTGCCTTCCCGCGACGCCGTGACCGCGGGCGGTACGAACAGGTAGGCGCCGTTGTTGCGGACCATCAACACCGTCGGCACCTCCTGCGCCCGGGCCGGTAGGGCGCCCGACCCGACCATGACCGCGGTCGCGACAACGGTCGCAACGACGGTCGCAAGGACCTTCGTTACCGCAGCGGCGGCGAACCTCGGGCGTGCAGGCGACGCGCACCCACCGTCCGCGCCAAGGGGATCAACGAGTTTGTGGCAATGATCGGTCGTCATGGCGGCAACTATGTCGATCCCGCGTCAGCGAGACGCAAGCGGCCAACCCACAACCGTGTCCCAGGGTTCATCCACCGGGACATTCGTGAGAGTCTTTCTTCATGAGCACCGCGGATTCCGCTGAAGCCCGTGAGCAGGCATGGGTCGAACCGGTCGAGTTTCTCGGCGATCGGATGCGACCGCTGGTCGCCCCTGGATCGCGCGTTCGCCGCTTGGGCGGGGGCGCGATCTGGGCCGAAGGGCCGCTCTACCTTCCGAAGTCCAACCAGGTAATCTGGAGCGACATTCCCGGCAATCGAATTCTCTGCTGCAATGCCGACGGGTCCGGCCCGGTATCGCAATGGCGGTCCCCTTCGAACTTCGTCAACGGGCACACCCTCGACCACCAGGGTCGGATCATCCACTGCTCCCATGGGGCCCGCGCCGTGCTGCGGACCGAGCACGATGGTTCCGTCACCACGCTCGTCTCCCACTTCGGAAACTCCCGTCTCAATTCGCCTAATGATGTGGTGGTCGCCACCGACGCCTCGGTCTGGTTCACCGATCCGCCCTACGGCATTCTGTCGAACCATGAGGGCTACAAAGCCGACCAGGAAATCGACGGCTGCTACGTGTACCGGTTCGAACCCGCCACAGGCCGTCTCGACGCGATTGTCACCGACATGATCCACCCCAACGGACTGGCCTTCTCTTCCGATGAGTCGATCCTGTACGTGTCAGACACCAGCGCCGCCGTGCTCGGCGACGACGGCCGTCATCATCTGCGCGCATATGATATCGAACCCGACGGACAAACCCTGCGGGCGGTCAACGGCAGAGTATTTGCCGAGATCGAACCCGGACTGCCCGATGGGTTCCGGCTCGACGAGTTCGGCAACCTCTACACGTCGAGCCTCGACGCCATCCAGGTCTTCGCATCCGACCGCACCCTAATCGGGCGGATCCCTGTTCCCGAAAAGATCTCGAACTGCTGCTTCGGCGGCCCTGATCGACGCACGCTATTCATCACGGCAACGACGTCGCTGTACGCAATTGATCTCCTCGTAAGCGACGGTCGATCGAGCTGATCCCCAGCAGGCCTGCGACCAGTCAGTTGAACACACCGGTAACACGACAATGCTGCTCACGGCTCAAACCCCAAGTGCCACAGTCTCTCCGCAAAACGAAACCCGCAGTCGCGGCTTTCGGTAAATCAGTCAGTAAACCTCGATCGGGCATGCACTAGCTTGACGTCGCGTGTGATTGTGTTTGCGGCCGAGTTCGTCGACAGCTACGGCCAGCCGAAATGACTCCCTAAGCTCTCGGGAGTGTATGCGTCGGAAGTTCTGTACGAACGCTTGGACCCGCCCTCAATTGAAGAGGCCGGTGCCCATTCCCTCCGCGATCACGCCCGCGTCGAGGCCGAGCAACTGCTCGAACACGTCGAGGGTGTGCTCACCCAGGTACGGCGAGGGCCGGTACTCGAGGACCAACTCCTCACCGGCGACGTCGGACACCACAGCCGGGAAGCGGTCGGTCGGCTGCGTACCCCAGGTCGGGCTGGCCATCGACACGATCCAGTCGCGATGCATGAGCTGAGGGTCGAGCGCAATGGCCTCCGCATCGAGAACCGCGTACGCCGGAACCCCAACGGCTTGAAGCAGCACCGCTGCTTCCTCCGCGTGACAACCTGCCGCCCATGTTGCGAGTACACCGCGAACTTCAGCCCGGTTCACCCGACGCTGCCCGACGGTGGCCAGGTGTGAACCGGCGCCAAGAACGCCGGCCAGCGCCGCCCAATCAATGTCGTCACGGGCGGTCACGGCGAGCCATCCGCCGTCGGCCGTCGGCACCACGTCGTTGGGAACCGGGTCGGTGAACGGGTCGCGGGTACCTGCGGCCTTGGCTTCACGCCCGTTTGCGAACCAGTCGAGCAGCGCCGGGCCGACCAGGTAGGTGCCCAACTCGAACTGGGAAAGGTCGACGTGTTGACCAGCGCCGGTTCGGGACCTCGCTTCCAGGGCCGACAGAATGGCGACCGCTCCCGCCAGTCCGCTCATGTGGTCGTTGAGGGCAACGCCGGGGCCACAGTCGAGCCTTCCTTCCGGGCCGGTGAGAGTGGTAAGCCCACATAGGGCATGGATAGTTGGAGCGAAGGTCACGAAGTCACGCCACGGTCCGTCGGTGCCGGCTCCCTGCATGGAAACATACGTGAGCTTAGGATTCCACCGCTGCAGTGTGTCCCATCCGACGCCCCACTCATCGAGCACCCCGGCTGAGAAGTTCTCGATCAGCACGTCGGCCTGTTCGACCATTTTCCGCAGAACATCAGGAGCCCCCGGGTCAGCCATGTTGAGCGTCACCGAGTCCTTCGAGCGGTTCCACATGGCGAAGTACGGGAACTCGTTCGCGTGCGCGCCGACGGTTCGAGCCTCGGTCTGTATCTTCACCACGTGCGCGCCAAGATCAGCCAGCACTCTGGTCGCAAATGGCCCGGCCAGGACGTGCGTGAAGTCGATGACGCGAACACCGGCGAGTGGCAGCGCATCGGGGTTGCCGGCCTTGACCGCGCCGCTCTCGGGTCCCGGCTCCACAGTCCAGCGGTTCACCACTTCGTCGGCCGCTGTGGCGAAAGTCGGGGGCGGGGCGGCGGGAAGGCACGGCGTCAACGAGAAATGCGCCATCGGTCCGGGCATGCGCACGCTCGCGGGTGCGCCGACAACCGGTCTGAAGAAGTTGCGGTATTCGTGCTGGGTACATTCGGCAACCTGAGGGATCGTATAGACCTCGCCGAACGGCACATGTCGATCCTGTCCACCGTGAAAGAGATCGGTGGCGTCCATGTCTTTCGCAAGGCCGTGCAGGGCCGACATCAGGGCGGCGAGTCGTGCAGCGTCGGCTCCCGACTCCACCGGTGGCGGCAAAACGGGGGCATGGCCCTTCTCGATCATCCACTCGATCAAACGGGGGACCCCTCCGGCGCTGGGTGAGACCATGCAGTGGCCGCGGGCGCAAGCCACAACCTCATAGGCCCGGATCCAGTGAAGCGACGCCTGACGAACGGCCTTTGGAGCCCCAAAGGCGACCAACCCGTCGGGATACCAGTGGAACATCAGGAGGTGCTCGGTACAGGAGAGCGCAGCCTGTTGCTGCGAAAGGTCGAAGTGGGTTCCACGGCCGGTCGCCCGGGTACGGAACAAGCCCGTAAGCGCGCATATTGCTGCGTAGAAGCCACCGATGTTGTCCATCTGACGCCCCCAGATGGAGACAGGTTCATCCGGGTCACCGTTCACCGACAACAGACCGCTGGCCGCGCTCATGACGAGATCGCTCGACTGCCACCCGGCCCGCGGTCCGCCACTCCCCCATGGGGTGAGCGTCACGTGGCTCAAGCGTGGATTCAACGCGCTCAACTCGGCCGACCCAAATCCGACGGCAGCCATTCGGTCCGCGCCCTCGGACTCCAAAAGCACGTCGGCTGCAGCCACCAGAGTTCGCAACGTCTCCCGACCCTCGGCCGAGCCGAGGTCAAGCGGCAGCAACGCAGTGCCGCCGTCGAACCACCAATCGAGGAGGCCGCCGGCGACATCGTTCATGGCGGGGCCGCTGTCGCCGGCCCGGACCCGAACCACGTCGGCGCCGAACTCGGCGAGGATCCTAGTGGCGAGGCGACCCCCGTTCCCCGTCAGGTCAAGGACCCGAACGCCCACAAGGGGGCCACCGGTAATTAACTGGCCACTTGCCTTTCCAACCCTTTCGGACATCTTCCGACCTCCACTCTCCAGCCGTCAATGTAGCCACAGCGGTACGAACATGCACTTGCGACCAACGTCGAAGTCTGACCCTGTCACCGCATACACACGGCAAACCCAGCTGACACCAAGTACTCAACTCGGCGGATTGCGGGCCAACGACGGCCCTCACTACCTCGAGTCGGGAGCCCAAAGCCCCAAGGTTGGGAACACGAGCTCGCCGAGGCGGTCGCCGACACGGACAGACAGGGTGTCGGTTGGCAAGTCAGCCGGTCAGCGACTTGGCTAGGCGCAGCTTCCGGAGCGAGGCGGGGCTGGACAGGCCGGCCATCGCCACCTCGTAGTCGGGAAGCTCGTAGACCTCGCCGTCATCGGTGATCATGATGAACCGGTCGAACCGGGCGAGGAAGGTCCGATCGTGGCTCACCGCAACGACGGTGCCCTCGAACCCGTCGAGAGCCAGCTCCAGTGCTTCCGAGGACTCGATGTCGAGGTTGTCGGTGGGTTCGTCGAGCAACAGGACATTGTGCCCTTCCAACTCCAGGCACAGGATTTCTAAGCGCGCTTTCTGTCCGCCCGAGAGGGTCTGAAACTCTTGCCGTGCCGTGGTGCGGAGCCCGTAGCGCGCGAGGGCCTTCATCGACTTCTCGTCGTCGTGCACCCGGTCACGCACGATCATCATGCATTCGCGGCCCGACCACTCCGGTCGGTCGTTGATCTGGGTGAAGACGCCGACGGATGTGCGGGGGCCGAAAGCCACCGTCCCCTGATCAGGCAGCGATTCACCCGAAAGCACGTTGAGCAGATGGGTCTTGCCCGTCCCGTTTGGACCGATCAGAGCGATCCGTTCCCCGTGGTGGATCTCATCGGAGAACGGTAGGAAGAGATCGCCGATGGCAACCTGATCAAGCTTGGCCACGCGGCGGGCCGCGTCGGCACCTCGTAAGTTCACATAGATTTGCTGATCGGCAACGGGAGGGGGAGGTGGACCGGCGGCGACGAACTTCTCCCAACGGGTCTCTGCGGCGTTGGCCTTTGTGGCGTTCTTGAAGTTCTGTGCAGCGCGTTGCTTCATGATCTTCATGTGGTGGAACAGACGCCGCTCCTCCTGCGCCCACCGCTTCAGATCGTCGCCGAGTTTTCCCTGTCGGTTTTCCCGCGCTTCGCCGAACGTCTCGTAGGAGCCACCGTGGACCCAGGCCCCTGAGCCCTCGACCGCGATGATCTTATTGGTCACTTTTTTCAGCAGAGCCCGGTCATGGCTTACCATCAAGATGGTGGAGCGACAGGCGATAATCTGCTCCTCCAACCAGGCCCGCGTCGGAATGTCGAGGTAGTTGTCGGGCTCGTCGAGCAGGAGAATGTCGGCGCCCGAGGTCAGCAGAAGGTCAAGTACCAGACGCTTGCGCTCGCCACCCGACAGCTCGCGAACGAGGCGCGTGCCGACATCGACGACCGTCGTCTTTACGCTGCGTTCAGCCGACGCATACCACTTCGCCTCAAGCTCATATCCTCCGAGGTCACCCCACACACTGAGCGCTTCGGCGAATGCCATGCCGTCGTCGTCGCCCGCAATCATGGACCGTTCGGCGTCACCGAGTACCCGCCCGGCCTTGCGAAGTTCGATCGGTGCCAATTCGACCAACATTTCCCGGAGGGTGTCGTCGGGCCTTGACATGCCCACGTCCTGGGTCATCGCAAGCACGGTTCCCCGGAGCGAGATCTCCCCTTCATCGGCTTCGAGTTCACCGGTCATCAACTTCAGGATCGTGCTCTTGCCCACACCATTCGGACCCACCAGCGCCGCGTGCTCTCCCGGCGCAACGCCGAACGACACATCAAAGAACAACGCATCTCGCCCCGGCGGCGCGTACTCCAACTCTGAAACGACGATGCTGCTCATGACCAGATCCCCATCGAGACAGTCTTGCCGGTAGCGGCGTGCCCGCCGGTCACGGTAAACCGGGACCCTATGATGCCCACGTGGACGATTCCTTCTTTGATCACGTGCGCAACGCGACCGAAGGATTCGTCGGGGGAATCACTGGGGTGCGCCATGCCACCGCCCATTCACGCGGGGTGAAGGTGTGGTTCGCCGGTGCGACGAGAGAGCACTACGAGGCGCAACTGATCCATGACGGCAACGCTACGAAGTTGGAGATCGGCTTTCACGCCGAGCACCCGAACGGAGCGCAGAACGACGCCGTTCTCAAGCACCTGCTCTCGCTCGAACCAACCTGGCGTCCTGATCTGGGCAACGAAGCCGAGACCGGTTCGTTCATCGGCCGCAAGGGCTGGACCCGGATCTCCGAGTGTTGGGAACCTCCCACGGCTTCGTCGATCGACGAAGCCATCGAAGTCGCGGCGCGCCTCGCCGACTACGTGAACGCCCTCGAACCACTTCGCCGCGAGCGCCCGCAGACCGGGTAAGTCAAAGGTTCAAGTCCCCCCTTCGACACCAGTTTTGGGCAGTATTTCCGTAGGTCTCAGAGACTTACGGGGGTTGTGGGTAACTCGAATGGCGCGCCATCTGTCATCAATTTGCCAGCAGCTGAGCCTGATTGACGCATGGTCCGACGAGGGTGGGCCTCAATCGTCTTTCAGATGCAAACGCGGATCGTGCCGGCTGGACAGTTCACCGCAACCTTCTTTCTGGGTCCGATCGAAGCTTCAGATCCGAGTGGTGGGGTCTTGTCGCGTGTCGCGGCTTGGACCGAAAGGACAGGCAAATAGTGTTCGGCGCATCCGATCCGTCGCCCGTTCGGGGTTTGTAGTGTGGTCAAGCCGTTGGACCGAATTGACCGGGCTGTTGCGTTGACCGTGCTGCAGAGCGCCGTGTGCGACGCGTTGTTGGTCTTCGGCGCGTCGAACATCGACATCGCGACTAAGCCTGAGAAAGCGCAGGGGATGTCGGAACGCGACCAGCTATCGCTTTTTTGAAGGAGCGGCGGTCTGAATGGCGGCCACGGGGTCACGGCTGCCGAGCTCGTGCAGCACGAAGGCCACGAGCTCGTCGCGGCTCATCGCCGCACCGACGTGCATCGCGTCGGCGCGCTCGGCCTTCCCGTTGTCGCCGAGCAACCTCTCACGCGCGTCGACGCGCATCCGAGCGAACTGTGGCGGACCGGGCGCGGGGTGATGGGCGTCGAGGTGGCCGCCATGCCGTCGCCGCCGGTCGAGAAGATGTGCCCGCCACGGCCTTTAACAGCGTCACGGAGGATGGCGTCGTGACGGGCCAAGGCATCATCCATCCGCGCCGGATGCGTGTCCCACAGGCGAGTCGAACCCTCGATGTCCGTGAACAGGAACGTCACCGTCCCCGACGGTGCTTGTCCCAATCTGCTCCCCTGCACCACGAGAAGTATCTTAGGTCACCGCGACCGGCAACGCATCCGCCCGACGTGTCACACGCTTACGTCCTGACCCTCAAAATGCTCCGAGGCTGGGTCATCGCGATGCCCGCGCCGAGGCTTGATCGTGAGCAAGTGCAAAATGGGCGACCCTTCGGAACTCCTGCGACAACTTTGCCGACGATCGGTCATGCTGCGCCGTCACTCTGGCGTCGCTACGGTCGCATTGCCCGCTCGTAAGGGCCGTTATCGCGCACCCATTTATTGTGGGCGAGCCAAGATCCTGACAAACTCCCGAAGTGACGAGTCTTCCTGTCCTTTCGAGGTCTGATGATGTATTCCTGCTGCGTCTCGGCGATGGAGAGAATTCATTCAACCGGGTTTGGATCGACGCTTTCCTAACAGCCCTGGTTGAGTTGGACGCGGTCGAGGGCCCTCGTTCCCTCGTCCTCGTTGGGGAAGGAAAGTTCTTTTCGAATGGTATGGACCTAGGGTATCTGTTTAGCGGCACTGAAGACGTTGCGTCGTTCGTCGGAGATGTGTACCGATTACTCGCAAAGGTCCTCGCGGCACCGTTCCGACTATCTCGGCAATCAACGGCCACGCCTTTGCTGGTGGAGCGATGTTGGCACTCGCCTGTGACCGGAGGCTTCTTCGACAAGACCGAGGCTTCATCTGTATCAACGAGGTATCGATCGGCCTAACCCTCGCCGAAGGGCCATGGGCTCTTATTCGCTCCAAACTCCCACCACAAACAGCACACATCGCCGTCACCGCGGCACACCGGTTTGGCGGCACAGCAGCCATCCAAGCCGGGATGGTAGACAGTGTTTCGTCCGCAGAAGACCTTGAGCGGGCTGCGATCGCGTTAACAGCATCGCTGGCCAACACTGCGGGCCGGTACTGGGACGACTGAAGGCAACCATCTACACCGACGCGCTCGACCTCTTGGATCGAGCAGAGCTACCGCCGCCGGAATAGCCGCCCTGTAACCGGCGCTGTGCGGTGGACGTCAGCCCGCTCGGCTCGGGCCGATATGCAGTGCGACGATGTCGCCAAGTGAGAACGGCGGAAAGGTCTCCAGAGCAACGACTTCTTTTTGATCGTCGGCCGGGTTGACACTCGACATGGGAGAACATTCGCAGAGTACGCTGCGCAGATGCGCTACATGATTTATGTAACCATCGCTGCCGGCCAAGGGCCGAAGGCCACGTTGGACCTGCTGGGGATGACGGTGGCACTACCTGACGCGTTGTCGATGGGGATCACGTCGCGGGCCGTGTATGTTGCGCTCGATGGTCGCACGAGCTTCCTTGTCGTTGAGGCCGATAATCCCTCAGGCATTCTTGAGCGATTTACGTCAATGATGCCTTGGGCCGAGGCGAAGGTGACACCGATCATGCTTTCCGAAGAAGCCGCGCCGGCGCTACGACCACCTGACCGCTCTGGGGCGCGGAGTGTGCCGGGCCGAGGCCGACCGTCTCGCCGCGCTCGTCCGCATCACCCGGTCCAACCTCCGACCCGGGCTGGCCTGAGATGGCGTCCGGGATCGCACCGGCGACGTACCTGGCCATCACTGCTCCCCGCTACCGAATGGAGACACTCATGAACGAACGACACCAACCCGCCATGCTCACCGCCGGGATCGTGGTCCTCGCCGCACTCGGCATCCTCAGCGTGCCGCTGGGCCTAGCCCCCGGGTTGGCGTTGTTGCCGATCGCGGTCGTGCTCGGCCTGAGTCAGCGGAGCAAGCTCGCGCAGTCACTCGACACCGACGGCGGCTCGGACCTCCGGCGGCGACGACTCACGATCGCCACGATCCTCACCGCACTCCTTCCCGTCGTGTACCTCGTGAGCCTGCCTATCCTCGGCGACGACTGGGGCGCCGACGCGACCGTCGCATTCGGTCTGTGGTTCGGCGTCCTGATCACGGCGGTCTACTTCTTTATCGCCGGGTTCAACACGCCGAGGCGAGCGGGCGCCGGCTGACCGTTCAGCGCACCGCCGATCCAAGTTGCGGTCGCAAGAATGTGCAGGGTCACCACGAGATCTTTCCAGTTCCGAAACCGACGCAATCGTTGCCGCATTCGATAACCACACCGACGACAGTTACACCGTCATCGATTCCACGACACTCAAAGAGTTACGCGCCGCCGCAGCGGCACGACGCGAGGCAGACGCCCGTATCGAGGCGGCAGCTCTCGCGGCACACCGCGCTGGCCTGTCGTGGGGGACCATCGGCGTCCAACTCGGCATGACCCGCCAAGGCGCCCGCCAACGCTTCGAGGGGCTCGTGAACCACTAAGCCGCCCAATCCGCACGCGGTTGACCGCAACCACAAATAGGCCCACTTGCATCGCGAAACTCGGGCCGATACCGAGTGGGTGCCTGTTGGGTCGGGATCGAATCCGCGAGCGAGGATGTGCGTCGATTCCGAGTGCCCGAACGTGTCGTGAGTGTCTTGGTTTCGAGGTTGCGGCGCAAGGGCGTCGAGGCGTAGAGTTCTGCCCTGACGCTGACTCGAGGCTGAAATGACCGATCGACTTGTGGATATCAACGGGCACCCCACTTGGGTCGAGGACAGAGATCCGGGACGGGAAGGGCCTACGGTTCTCCTCCTCCACGGCGGACTCTCAAGCAGCGAAACCCTGCTCGATTCGATCGGCCCCGCTCTCGAAACGGACTATCGAGTGGTTGCGTTCGACCGTCGCGGTCACGGTTACACCGCTGACACCGCCGAGCCGTTCCACTATCAG
>JANMZO010000188.1:0-7119 GCA_031383405.1 Acidimicrobiia bacterium
ACCTCGTCGAAGTCCTCGTCGAAGTCCTCGTCGAACTCGTCCTCGTCGGGTTCGTTCATGACTCCGCCATCCTGCCCGTCTCGACGGTGCCGATCGAGGTGCGGACCGGTCGGCCGGTTTCGCCGTCGATTGACAGGCTCGCTTCGAGCGCCTCCATCACATCGGCCCCGGGCACGAGATCCCCGAGCGGGGGAAGCTGCCTGAGTGAGTCAAGCCCCAAGTTGGCCAGAAACATCGACGTCGTTCCAAAAAGCGTTGCCTGACCGGGACCCGGATCGGTGGCCACCTCCGCGACGTAGCCACGCTGCACGAGGGTGCGCATGGTGCCATCCACGTTGACACCGCGGATCGCGGCGACCTGGGCACGCGAAATTGGCTGTTTGTACGCCACGATGGCCAATGTTTCGAGTGCGGCCGCGGAAAGCCGGGCGGCCTGGCCCTCGAGTACGAACTTCTCGACGTAGCCGGCGAGACTCGGATGGCTTTGGAAACGGTAGCCGCCCGCAACCCGCACCAGCATGAAGCCCCGCTCCTCGGTTTCGTATGACTCCCGAAGTTCTTCGCACACCGCTTCGACCTGGGTGGGGTTCATCTCCAGCAACTCGCCGAGAATCTGTGGTGTCACCGGCTCGTCGGCCACCATGAGGATCGCCTCGATGGCACGCCACGGCTCCGACCGCGGGCACGCGTCGTTGACAAACCGGGGATTTTCGTGGGCGTCAGTCATGGTGATGCACTTTCGTGTCAGCCGTCGTAGTCGTCGACGGTAAAGGGCAGCAGGTCTGCGTTGGAGTCGGGCGATACCTCGGCTTCGGACCGGACCTCGGACCTGACCTTGGCCAGGGCGAGTTCAAGTTCCTGCTCGCCTTCGAGATCGTCGGCGTCTTCGTCAACGGTATCGTCGACGGCGCCCCCCGCCAGCGACATGCGAGTCGCGGCGACATCGGGTTCCGGGCCGTCGGGCTGCCAGATGACACTCATTTCGCCGAAGTTGCCGGCCTGATCGACATCGATCCAACCCTGCTTGAACAGCTCAAGCACGGCCAGGAACCGCACGATTACCTCGATCGTCTGGGTACAGGAACTTGTAAGAGCGCGGAAGGTCGAGCGCCCGATGAGCGGGAGCTTCGACGCGAGTTCGTTGACCGCATCAGACACCGTGTGCCGCACATCGGTTATGTGGTCGACGCGAACCCTCGGCTCAACCTTAGGAATCGCCTCGCGACGCAAGGCCCGGAGAAACGCCCCCCGCAACTGCTCCGGTGTGACACTGGCCAGTAGGTCGGGCATGAGGTTGGTGAACCGCTCGTCAGCCACGTTCGTGCGGGGAAAGGACTGGCCGGCCCGCTGCTCCATGAGCCGCATGGCGTGGGCGGCATGACGGAACGTCTGGTATTCGAGCAGTTTGGCCAGGAGGAGGTCGCGCTCTTCGAGCAACCCGAGTTCCTCGTCCATCTCGATGCTCGCCCGCTCCGGCAGCAGTCTCCGGAGCTTCAACTCCACGAGCGTCGCCGCGATCAGAAGAAACTCGGTGGCGACATCAAGGTCGAGCGTCTGCATACGGTCGATTTCCTGCAGAAACGCATCGACAATACGCGAAAGGCTGATTTCGTAGAGATCGACCTGTTCTTTGGTAATCAAGTGGAGCAGAAGGTCGAAAGGCCCCTCATAGACCGGGGTCGAAACTGCGTAAGCCACACCGCAAAGAATACTCGGGGTAGCCCGGGCCGCTTCCCGGCCTAAGCTGGGCGGCCTTATGGCTCGTGTGCTCTCCTGCATCCAACCGTCCGGCGAGGTCCACCTCGGCAACTACTTCGGGGCGGTAAAGCGATGGGTCGACGACCAGACGCCCGACAGTTTCCATGGCATTGTCGACCTGCACGCGCTCACCGTCGCACAGGATCCCGCCGCGCTTCTCGCCAGCACATCGGAGCTCGCCACCGTCCTATTGGCGGCCGGCCTCGACCCCGTCATCGGCACCATATTTGTGCAGGGCCATGTGCGGGAACACAGCGAACTCGGCTGGCTGCTCACGTGTATAACGAGCATCGGTGAACTCGAACGAATGACACAGTTCAAGGACAAGTCGCAAAAGCAGGGAACCGAATTCGTCGGGGCCGGCCTGCTCACCTATCCCTCGCTGATGGCGGCTGACATCCTGCTCTACGATGCCGAAGAAGTCCCCGTCGGCGACGACCAGCGCCAACACCTGGAACTCACCCGGGACATCGCCCAACGCTTCAACAGCCGCTACGGCGAAACCTTCGTGATCCCGAAAGGCACCACCCCACGGGTCGGGGCACGGATCATGGACCTCCAAAACCCCCGTAACAAGATGTCGAAGTCATCCGATTCCGACCTAGGTACGATCCGCGTCCTCGACGACCCGAAGACCATTGAGAAGAAGATCAAGCGAGCCGTCACCGACACCGACGGCGAGGTCCGCTTCGACATCGAGAACAAGCCCGGCGTGTCGAACCTGCTGAGCATCCTTGCGGTGTCGATCGGTGAACCAAACCCCGAAGCGCTCGCCGGCAAGTATTCGCAGTACGGTCCTCTGAAGGCCGACACGGCGTCTGCCCTCATAGAGTGTCTTCGACCGATGCAGAACCGCTATGCCGAGCTCACCGCCGATCCCGGATTCGTGCGTGACACGCTCGACAACGGTGCCCGGCAGGCAGAAGCTGTCGCCTCGGTGACGCTGTCCCGGGCCCGCAAAGCGCTCGGACTCCTCCCCCGCTACTGACTGTTTTTGGCTCCGACGGCCAAACGACAGCCGCTCTCGTTGAAGTGTGAACTCCGAAGGAATCGGATCAGCGACCCGATAACGACGCCAAGGTTGTGTCGGCCAACGAGCGAACCAGCTCGGCCCGCGCCCGGGTCCACGCATTGTGGAGGCTGCAGGGCTCGATTGCGTCGCACGGCCGGTCGGCCACCACGCACCGTCCGGTATCGGTCGCGCCGTCGACCAACTCGATGACCTGCAGCACATTTATCTCGGCGATTCGTGTCCGGCATTCGTAACCACCCTGCGGGCCTGGAATGGAATGGACCCAGCCCGCTTTCACCAACGGGCCCACGATCTGCGGCACCATGCCGATCGTGGTTTCAAGCACGTGGGCCAAGGCCTGCGACTTCACCCGGTCATCGCTTGACCCGATGACCATCATGGCCCGCACCGCCAAATCCGCGCGGCGGCTGATCTCCAATCTCATCGGTACGTTTTAGTGCCCGGCCGCAGTGGTCGCTTTCACGTCACCGGCCTGGAAGAGTCCGAGTGCACCCTTGCCAACGTTCGAAAACTTGTGGGTCACGATTGGATAGAGGCCGGCTTCGTCGAAACTGAACTCGACAAAGCCACCTTGAGCGGGTTGAAGATCCAGCGCCTGAGAGCCGCCCTGGCGGGCGTCGGGCTGCAGAAGATAGGTTCCCTCCTTGAACACCGTGTCGAAAATCGTGCCAACAATGTGGAACGACGAGTTCTCCGACGGCCCTGCATCAAGGACCCACACCCGCACCCGCTGATTCGGTTCAACTCGGATCGGCGCGAACTTGTATTGGCTGACGTACCCGTTGAACATGACCGCGTCGAACGCTTCGTTCTTCATCTTGGCCAGATCGCCCGGCTGCCCTTCCGGTCCGGTATAGAGCTCGGACTGGACGATCAGGTACTCGTGGTCGACCGGAGCCAGGGTCGGCGGATCGATGACCACGGCTCCGTACATGCCGTTACCAATGTGGTGCAACGCCGGCGCGGTTCCGCAGTGGTACATGAAGACACCTGCGAACTTGGCCTGGTATTGGTAAATGAGCGACTCGCCCGGCTTGATCGAACGCATCTCGTCGTTCCAGGCGACCTTCGACGCGTGGAAGTCGACCGAGTGTTCAATCTTGCCGTCGTTCACCAAGGTGACCGTGAACAGGTCACCGACGTGTCCGCGCAGGACCGGCCCCGGCACCTGGTTATTGAAGGTCCACATTTCCTGATGCACTCCGGGAGCAACCTCGATCAGCTTCTCCGTGGCGTGGAAGGTGATCTTGTGCTCGGTTCCTCCGGGGGCCGCGGCAAGGGTCGGATCAAACGGCTTCCAGTCCTTACCCGGAGCCGCACTGAAATCAATCTTGGCGTCCGCCGGATCGCCCGCGGCAGCGGCAGCACCCATTCCGGGCATCGCGGTGCCCGTCCCCGCGACAGGTGCCGCGACGGCTGCGCCTTTCACGGTGATTCGGAGCACCATTCCCGCCTGCTTGTGACCGGGTACGGTGCACCAGGCCAGGGCTTCCTCGCCGATCACTCCGACCGAAACGGTCTCGCGTCGACCGGGCAGCAGCATCTTTGTCCCGGTGAGACCTTTGAGTTTCAGGTCATGGGCCATGGTGCCGGAGTTGGTCACGTCCAGCTCCAACGCGGTTCCCGGTTCGACTTCAATCGATGACGGCTTCACCGCAAACTCGGTGAGAAACACCGCAACCCGTTGCTTGGCCCCAGCGGCATCGGCAACGGCCGGAGTGGGTGACGTCGACTTCGTCGGAAAGAAGAAGCCGGCAATTGACAGTCCCAGCGCAAGAAACGAAACCAGCCCGACCGTCACCCAAAGCAGAGCTTCGCCGTCAGACCTCCGTTCCGGTGAAGTGGCTGGTTGCCCGGATGCGTTTGTCATGGTGCTCCCCTTCGACGATTACGTAAACTCATAGTCGTTGACTGTGAAATTACGTAACTAGGGACCTTCGTCCCAGCCAACGAATCCGATCAGCCTTTTGGGGGAAATCTGGCCCTGGGGTGCGCATCGAGGTACACCGACCGGAGTCGCTCCGTCGTGACCCTCGTGTAGCGCTGCGTCGTCGATAGCGACGCGTGGCCGAGGAGTTCCTGTACGGTTCGGATATCGGCCCCGTGTTCGAGTAGGTGCGTGGCGCACGAATGACGCAGGACATGGGGATGCAGACGGTCGGCCAGGCCCACCGCTTCGGCATATTTGCGGACCACCCCCCACGCACCCTGGCGCGTAAGGCGTCCACCACGATGGTTGAGCAGCAAGGCCTCGGCATCAGTGCGACGCGACCAGCGTTTCGGCTGCAACTTCGGTCGACCCAACCCGAGCCATTCCCGCACCGCGGCATCAGCCAGCCGTCCGACCGGCAGCACCCGCTCTTTGGACCCTTTGCCCATCACGCGCAGCAGCCGGTCCTCCAGATCGAGGTCGCCGAGCGACAACGTGCACAGCTCGCTGATCCGCATGCCGGTTCCGTACAGCAATTCCAAAATTGCCCGGTCCCGGTAGCCAACCGCGTCGACACCGACCGCCGCGTCGAGCAGCATCGTGATCTCGGCTTCACTGAGCGCTTTCGGCACCGGGTCTGGCGCCCCCGGTATGGCCACATCGATCGACGGATCGCTCTCGACCATCTCCTCATCGGTCAGAAACCGGTGAAACGAGCGCACGGTCACCATCGTCCGCTTCACCGTTGCTTCGGCCCGGTCACGCTGCAGGAAGTTCAGAAAGCGCAGCAGATCCTCTGCATCCACCCGGTCGATCCGAAGATGCTCATGCTCACACCACCACCCGTAAAGCTGCAGATCGCGCCGATACGCCGCCAGCGTGTTGGTCGATCGGCCCCGCTCAACCGTCATCCAGGTCAGAAAATCCTCCGCCCAGGCCGAGAGAACGGTTTCGCCGGGTTTCGTGGCGTCGCCCGATGCGTCGGGTGCGTCGGGTGCGTCGCTCACGACCATCTCCGCACCCGGTCAGGAATTGCGGAGCAACCGGTCGAGGCGCAACAGCGCGATCACGGTCTTACCGTCGACGATTTCACCCCGGTCGATCATCAACAGCGCATCGTCGAGCGATATCCGGTGAACAACGAGGTCGTCTTCCTCTGGTCCATCGGCCGTCGCTCCAATATCGGTCAGGCCGCGGGCCAGATAGATCGTGACCCGCTCATCGGTCAACCCAGGAGCCGGAGTGCAGTCGCCGAGCAACTCCAGCGACTTCGCGGCTAGACCGACTTCTTCCTGCAATTCGCGCCGGGCGGCATCCGCCTTCGGTTCATCGGGCCGGTCACACAGCCCGGCGGGGATCTCATAGATGCGCATGCCGAGCGCCGGGCGGTACTGAAGAATCAGCGAGACGGTGTTGTCGTCGTGCAGCGGAACGACCGCGACCGCTCCGTTGTGGCGCACGATCTGCCGATCGAACCGCTCACCGGTCGGCGACTCGAAGATCTCCTGCGACAGGGTGAACACCCGACCGACATAAATTGCCTCAGTGCTGACCCGCCAGAAGTCCGCCCCCGGAACGGCCGTCACGAACCGCCTCCGCCCACCACTTCAAGCGCGTCGGTGACGTCTTGCGGGGCGTCATCACGGACCGCCTCGTCTCGCGGGAACGTTCGGCGATCGGGGAAATCGATCAACCGGGGCTTTCGGCCCTCGGCCCGTTCGACCGCCGCACCGATCAGACCGCGGAACAGCGGATGTGGACGCTCCGGCCTGCTGAGGAACTCCGGGTGGGCCTGCGTGGCCACCCACCACGGGTGCCCCGGCAACTCGATGAACTCACACAGGCGGTCGTCGGGAGACATACCGGAAAACAGCAGACCGGCGTCTTCCAGGCGACGGCGGTAACGCGGGTTCACCTCATAGCGGTGACGGTGCCGCTCGTACACGAACTCTTTGCCGTAGGCCCTCGCGACCTGGGTGCCTGACTTCAGCGTGGCCGGGTACAGACCGAGGCGCATGGTGCCACCTTTGTCGGTGACCTCACGCTGCTCGTCCATAAGATCGATCACCCGGTGCGGCGTGTTCGGATCCATCTCGGTCGAGTGGGCCCCATCGAGCCCGATGACATTACGCGCGTAATCAATGACCATCACCTGAAGACCGAGACAGATTCCGAGGCACGGGACGTTGTTTTCGCGGGCCCAGGTCGCCGCCGCAATCTTTCCCTCGATCCCGCGTTCGCCGAACCCTCCCGGAATCACGATGCCGTCGAGATCGCCAAGTTTGCCGTCGCGGATCAGATCGGGAACCTGCTCGGCCTGGAACCAGTCGATGACCACCTTGACCCCGTGATAAAAACCTGCGTGACGCAGGGACTCGACCACCGACAGGTAGGCATC
>JANMZO010000201.1:0-1692 GCA_031383405.1 Acidimicrobiia bacterium
CCCGCATGGCCGACCGCACCGTCGCCGACCAGTACAACGGCGCCGCCCACAAATCGACGCCCTGTATCAAACCCCTTGACAACATCAGCGGCATTTGGGCCGGAGTGTGCGGCTGAGCACCGACGGCGCACGGCAAGGAGAAGTCACCGGACGACTACGTAGACAACCTCCGTGAAATCGCCATGATCGAACTCGGAGTGCACGGTGAACCCGACCTTCTCCAACACACGCCGAGACGCTGCGTTGGTCGAAAGGACCGAGGCGAAGACTTGTGCGGCACCCAGAACATCGAACGCGTGCGACACCGACGCCGATGCGATCTCCCTGGCGAAGCCCTGGCCCCAAGCATGCGGGGCGATGACGTATCCCACCGTGAGGCATTCTCCGACCCCGATCGTTGCGTACTGCAGTCCTCCCCATCCCATCTGGAGCGCGGTGCGTCGATCAGCGAAAACGGTCTCGCCGAAGCCGTGAAGGTCCCAGTGTCGAAGCCAGGCGAGAACGCGATCCCTTAGATACGACACTTCCTGCTGCCCGCCGACCGTTGGTGCGACACGAGGGTCGTTCCAGACGTTGATGACAAACGGCAAGTCGCTTTCGGCGACGCTCCTGCCAACAAGATTCGGAGTCTCCATCGTGGTCGCAATTCTCCCGCAGAATCGAGGGTCGACTGCACTCTGTCGGGCCCAGTGAAGGGCCAGACCGCGGGCCGTCCGCTACGGGCCGTTATGCGCTTACCCTCGCGACAACTCTTCGATCTGACCGGCCAGCCACGCGACCGACTCTGCGTGCAGCTGACGGCCCAGTTCCGCCGATCCGAATCGTGGGTCGCCGATCACGCCACTGTCGGAGAAGTCCGTGAAGTCCAGAGGCTCTCGATCCCATTCTGGGACACGGGACGGACCGGGGATTTGCTCTGTTCGCACCGAGTCGGGCCACAACGCAAGCGCGATCGAGGTCGTGAAGCTATCGGCATGTCCGCCTGGAACGTCTGCGTCGCCCAGCCTGCACCACAGTTCCGCGAAGGGCATCTCGGGCATTGCAACCAGGACCCCGCCATGGGCTCCGCGGACACCCTCAACGACGTCTCGTAGGTCGTGACCTCCGCAGCCTCGCCAGATGAGGATCCGTCGGAAACCCTGATCGATGACCGAACGAACCACGGCGTTGATCACCGCGTTGTGTACCTCGCTCGGAAGATCGACAAAGCCGGCCCCGAACCCCCGGTGCTCCGGGGTCGGCCCGAACGGCAGCGTCGGCATTACCAAAGCCGGGACACCGCGACGGTCTGACACTTCCGCGGCCTCCTCGGCAAGTCGCTGAGCGAACCAACTGTCGAAACCAACAGGCAGATGGGGCCCTTGCTGTTCGGTGCACCCGGTAGGGACCACGATCACCGCGTCGCGAACGGCCGCAGCCAAGATCTCAGGGCGAGTCATGGCCTCGAAGCGCATCCGTTGAGTCTCGCATCAACACCCGAACCGAACGCTTCATCCGGCCTACGGCAGCGCCCTTGCGGGCGCGCGGCTCGGGCCGAGCAAGTGGTGTTGCGTAGGCTCGGTGTATGAGAGCAGTCGTGGGCCACATCGGAATCAATCTCTCCAACGAGGGCGAGTCCTTCGACTTCTGGAAGGGTCTGCTCACGTTCCTCGAGTTCGACATCATTCCGGACGGAAATCACTTCGATGCGAC
>JANMZO010000214.1:0-2090 GCA_031383405.1 Acidimicrobiia bacterium
GCAGGCTCTGGTGAAGATGGGCGTTCGAGTACAGCCCACCGCCATGAAGCTCGCCGTCGTACCGCTTCGTGAAGCGACCTCCGGCTTCCTGAACGATCAGCCGCCATGGCGCATGGTCCCAGAACTGATGGCCTTCGGACAGGAAGCAGTCGACCTGCCCTCGAACGAGATCGAATAGTCCCCCGCACCACCCCTCCGCCTTCGGCGGCGCGATATGGGCGATGGACGCAAGACGCACACGAGATGCATCGTTGTCGCCGTCGAGAACTGCGTTATCAAGCGAATCTGTCGTGCTCACAGTGAGTCTCTCGGCAGCCGCCCTCCCATTGGGCCACGGGGACTCAAACGCACCGCGGCCGCGAGACGCCCACCATTGACGACCCAGCGCTGGAGCAGTGATCACGGCCACAACGAAGTGGCCATCAGCTTGAAGAACGACATGCACCCGCCATCGAGGGTTTCCCCGTACAAAGGACGAAGTCCCGTCGATCGGATCGAGAATCCAGACCCGGTCAGACTGTCCGTGAGATCCGGTCTCTTCAGCGAGGACCGCGTCATCGGGCGAAGACCGAAGTAGTTCTTCTCGAAGAAGCTCCTCGACCGCATGATCGGCCGCTGTGACGACGCTCCCATCGGCCTTGAGTTCTGGCCGGAGATCACGCCTGAACCAATCGAGGGCCAACGAGCCCGCTACGTCTGAGCAACGCAAAGCGAGATCGAGATCGCGGTCGAACACCACGCACACGATAGGGGGCTCGCGCTTGTAACGGCTCGATTGGTGTGTGACCCGATGCCGTTAGGCAGGTTGGTGCGGCACCGGTCGCCGAAACGTGATCGAGGTGACACGGTCGTATCCGGGGTGGGAGGTCTGAACCGCCGCGAAGAAGCCCATGGCTTCGAAAGTCCGATGGTTCTCGGTGAGTTCGATTCGCGTCTCGAGTTCCAACCACCCCAGCTGGAGCTGAAGTGCTCGGTCGTCGGCGACGTCGATCAGCCTCTTGGCGAGGCCTCGACGACGGTGCCCGCTCGATACAGACAACTTGGAAATGTAAAGCGCTTCCGACTTGGGCGTGAGGACGACGCATGCGATCGGCGGTGTGCCAAGTGTCCAAACCTCGCCCGGACCCGCAACGAGGTCGGCGAGGCCGAGGCGGTGAATCGACGACGGTGGGTCCACGCGTCCGTCCATGTAAGCGAATGCCTCGACCATGAGGTCGTGAGCGGCGCGAAGTTCGGGGTCGTCAGCACGAGCAAGCCGAGGTTCCACACCCACGATGCTGCCACGAGTGCGTTTTCATGCCAACAACCCTCGTGGCACGGAGTTCCGTATTTCAGTATCTGCTGATGGGTTGAGTTGGAGTGGTGTTGTCCACCAGGGGGAGAGGCGGAGGAGTTGCCAGGTGCTCGCGGCGAGGACGAGGGCGTGACCGGTGGGGATGTTGGCGATGTCGCCGGGTGGAAGAAGTGGGGTTCGTTGCGTCGACCATGACTCACCGGGCATCTGGATGCGGACGGGCATGTTGGCCACGTGGAGGTGGCTGGTCGATGTCGAGGTGGTCTGCACGGGTCGGTCCCAGTCGCCGATCATGGTGGACACGGTCTCGAGCGTGACCCGGTCTCCGATGCCGGGTAGGAGGAGTTTGGTGCCGAAGAGGGATAGGAATCCGTCGGCTTGGGTTGGCCACCGCCAGCGGGCTTGGGCGAGGTCTTGGAACACGCAGATCAACTGGAGGCCTTGACCGCCTGCTTCGGAAGCGAGCTGGGGCAGGAACGGGATCGGGGCGATGTTGGCGGCCTCGTCAAGAACGAGGCGCACGGGTGGCCAGAGTTGCCCGGTGGGGGAGTGCCGGGCTGCGGTGTAGGTGTGGTTGCGGATCGTCTCGACGAGTCCGACGATGAGCGGGGCGGTGATCGTTTGGGCGTGGGCGGGGGCGCAGACGAAGATCGTGTCGTTCGAGCCGACGAACCCGGCCGGGTTCAACCGGGCGTGATCGCTGGCGGCGATGATCGCGCCGACGGTCGTATAGGCGGCGAGCACGTTGGCGACGGTGGAGTAGATCCCGGAACGTTCACGTTCTTCGGTCGCCGCG
>JANMZO010000246.1:0-26639 GCA_031383405.1 Acidimicrobiia bacterium
AGGGGGAACTCGCTTCCGTACTCGACCGGATCGACCTGGTGATTGCACCGGGCCAGACGGTCGCACTGGTCGGCGCAACGGCGAGCGGCAAGACTACGGTCGCTCGACTTGTCCCACGTTTTTACGATGCCACTTCGGGCCGTGTCCTCGTCGACGGGATCGACGTGCGGAGTGTTCCCCTGGCCGAACTGAGGCGCAACGTCGCGATGGTGTTCGACGAGTCGTTCCTCTTTAGCGACACGGTCCGCAACAACCTGATCTTTGCCCGCCCCGATGCGACCGAGGCTGAGACGGTCCGAGCGGCACAACTGGCCGGGGCACACGATTTCATATGTGCGCTTCCTAATGGGTACGAGACGGTCCTCGCCGAGCGAGGGCAGTCGCTGTCTGGTGGTCAGCGGCAGCGGATGGCGATCGCCAGGGCGATCATCGCGGACCCACGCGTACTGATTCTCGACGACGCGACCTCGGCGGTTGATCCGACCAAAGAACACGAGATCCGGGCTGCGTTGGCCGAAGTGATGCGCAACCGCACCTCGATCGTGATTGCCCATCGCGCCGCCACGATCGCGATGGCGGATCGGGTGGTGCTACTCGACGGAGGTCGAGTCATCGCCACGGGCCGGCACGAAGAACTGATCGCCACGAATGAGCGATACCGGGAGATTCTGGCGCGCGTCGAAGGGGGATCGGCGCCGGCTGATGAGGTGGCCGCAGAAGCTGTCGGTGCTGAGACACCTGAGAGTGTGGGACGGTCCTGATGGGTTGGGTGATGCAACGGGCGATAGACGAACAGGACCGTCTGGATCCGGCCGCAGCCGCGCACGTGGTTCGACGGACGGCGGGTCTCCTGCGCCCGCAGCGGTCCAAGACATGTGTCGCCGTGATGGTCATGATCGCGTCGACGCTGACGACGATCGCCGGTCCGCTCCTCATCCGGGCCGGGATCGACAAAGGCGTGCGGGGTAACAGTCCCGTTGCGCTCAACCGGGCGGCTATCGGCTATACGGTTGTCGTAGGGTTGGGTTTCATTTTTGGTCGGGCCCAGATTCTCCTCGTCGGACGGGTCGGCGAGGGTTTTCTCCGGGACCTCCGGATCAGGGTGTTCGCGCATCTGCAGCGCCTACCCATGGCATTCCATGATCGGGAACCGACCGGGAAACTCGTCGCACGCATGACCAGCGATATCGATGCCCTCACCGACCTCGTCCAGATCGGTCTCGTTGCGTTCGTGACCAATGGTCTGCTGATTGCACTGTCGATCGTGGTGCTGCTGGTCATGAGTCCGCTGCTGGCCGCAGCCTCACTGGTCGGGTTCCCGCTCGTGGTGCTCGCCACGCGACGGTTCCGCCGCCGGTCCGACGAGGCGTATCTGACCCTGCGCGACCGGATCAGCACGACCATGTCCTCGTTGCAGGAGGGTCTGAGCGGAGTCCGGGTCGTGCAGGCATCAGCCCGGGAGGCCGATGTCACCGCTTCGTTCGCCAAAGCGAACCGGGCCCAGTTCGATGCGAACATACGTGCCACCCGTGTCTCGGCCGAATACTTCCCCGTTGTCGAGTTCGCAGGAACGGTGGCAACGGCTGCGGTGCTTGGCGTTGGCGGCGTGCTGGTTCACCGTGGAACCGTGTCGGTTGGGACTGTGGTCGCGTTTGTCCTGTACCTCGGAAACCTGTTCGAGCCGTTGCAGCAACTCAGCCAGTTGTTCAACACGGTGCAGTCGTCGGGGGCGGCGCTGCGCAAGTTGTTCGGGCTCCTCGATGAACCCGATGATCTTGCTGATCGGGAGAACGCGGTCGATCTGCCTGTCCGGGGCACCTTCGAAGTGCGAGATGTTACGTTTGCCTATCAATCCGCTGACACGAAGGTGCTTGAAAACGTAAACCTTACGATCGCTGCCGGTGAACGCATTGCGCTGGTTGGCCCCACCGGCGCCGGCAAATCCACCCTCGCCAAGTTGATCGCCCGGCTCTACGATCCTCTTACCGGTTCGATCAGCTACGGCGGTGTCGACCTACGGGATGCGTCCCACAAGTCACTACGCGAACGTATGGTTGTCGTTCCTCAGGAGGGATACCTGTTCACCGGTACGCTCGCCGATAACGTGCGGGTCGGTCGACCCTCGGCCACCGATGCGGAGGTCGTAGCGGCGCTGGAGCGCATCGGCGTACTGGCCCACTTCGACGCCTTCCCGGACGGGCTCGACACAGAGGTCAACGAGCGTGGAAGCCGACTGTCGGCTGGTGAACGGCAGCTTGTTTCCCTGGCCCGGGCCGCGCTGGCCGATCCGGAAGTGCTCGTCCTTGACGAAGCCACTTCAAGCCTCGACCCTGGCACCGAGGCGGAAGTGGAGGCCGCGTTGGAGGCGCTCATGACCGGCCGCACGGTGATTGCTATCGCGCACCGCCTTTCGACCTCCGAACGCGCGGACCGCGTCGGTGTGGTCGTTGATGGCAGGATTGCCGAGCTTGGCCCCCACTGGGAGCTCGTGAAGTCCGGCGGGATCTACACAGCGCTCTACGCGTCGTGGACTCGCAACCAACACGCCTGATTGGCCCCTCCCGGAGCGTAAGAGCGCCCCGAAGAACTCGAAGTTGTTTCGAGAGCAGGGAGGTAACCGCGTGCGCTCGCTTACGTTCTTGGCCGCCTCGCGGGTAACGTCGACCCATGCGCAGCGAGCGGTTTGAACTCAGCCAGGATCTCCGGGACCTTCTCGTCCGCGAGGCGCCGACGATCGAGTCGGCTCGACAGCTGACCCCCGCGGTCGTGGAGGCGGTGAAGCCGACCGGTGCATTTCGCATGTACGTCCCGAGCATCTACAACGGCCCGGCGATCGATCCGGTCACCGCCATCGATCTGGTGGCCTCCCTGGCCGAGGCAGACGCTGCAACGGCGTGGTGCGCAGCAATTGCCTCGTTGTCGGCGCACGTCGCGGGCGTGCTCGAACCCGAGGCGGCCATGGAAGTGTTCGGAGATCCGGGCACGATCGCGTGCGGGGCATTCGCTCCCACGGCCAAGGGACTGAATGTCGACGGAGGTTACCGGGTCACCGGCCGGTGGGCGTGGGGGAGCGGATCGCCCGTTGCGCAATGGATGAGCGGCGGCGTGATGACCGACGACAACCGGTTCCTTCAGATGATTTTTCCCATGACCGACATAACCCGTCATGACACCTGGTACTCCAACGGTCTGCGGGGAACCGGGTCGCACGACTTCTCGGTCGACGATGTATTCGTGCCGTCAAACCGCGCGGTGCAACTCGGGGTCAGCAAACCTCAATGCACCGAGCCCATCTCGCTGATGCCGCTGTTCCCACTCTTCGGCGCCGGCGTCGCTGCAGTGATGATCGGCATCGCGCGTCGTGCCATAAGCGAACTTACCGATTTGGCAACCGTGAAGAAGCCCGCTCAGTCGTCGAAGACACTGGCGCAGTCGCAGGTCGCACAGATCGAGATCGCGAGAGCTGAGGGTATCGTCCGCAGTTGCTATGCATACTTGGTGGATGAGATGTCGTTGGCCTGGGAGACGATTGTGAAGGGCGACCGACTCGGGATGGAACAGCGGATGAGATGTCGACTGGCGGCTTCACACGCCGGACCCGAACTCTGCCGAGCGGTCGACATCGCCTACAACCTCGGGGGTGGCTCCTCGGTATTCACGTCGTCGCCCCTTGAACGTTGCTTCCGCGACATCCACACCGCGTCGGCGCATATCATTGTGGGGTCACGCGCCCTCGAGTCGATCGGGCGTCAACGGTTCGGTTTGGAGAGCGACATGTCAAGCTTCTGATCGGCGGACCCGTTCATGCGGCTGGTCGGGGATCGATTCCGGAGGACCGTCAGGCGTCGGCGAGCACGAACAGCAGCCCGGCCTCGCAGGCTTTTTGTCCATCGACACTCGCCTTACCTTCACCATTCCCGGCCCGGCTGCTCATGCGGCCTATGGTCACGTGAAGATCCAGAACGTCGCCCGGGGAAACCTGCCGCCGGAATCGGGCTTTGTCGACGCCGCCGAACAACGGAAGCTTTCCCGTGAATCGTTCATCAGCGAGGAGAGCGATCGCACCCGCTTGGGCCAGGGCTTCGACCATGAGAACACCGGGCAGCGTAGGTCGGCCAGGGAAGTGGCCACGCCAGAAGTACTCGTCGCCCGTTAGATTCCAGCGGCAGTACGACGAATTGCCGGGATCGATCGCGATGATCTCGGAGATAAACAGAAACGGTGGACGGTGCGGAAGAATCGACGCCGGGTCAGCACCCACGAGCGGGTGGGTCACTTGGCCTTCCCGGCCGCAGCGAGCGCCGCGAGTAACGACGTGGGTGTGTCCTTCGGGCTGATCTTGTACCAGGTGTGCAGAATCTTGCCCTGTTCGTTGATGAGGAAGGCTGAACGCTCGATCCCCATGTACTTCCTGCCGTACAGCGACTTCTCTTTCCACACGCCGTACGCTTCAGAAACGGTGTGCTCGGTATCAGCCAGCAGCGCAAAGCCGAGGGAGTACTTCGCGTCGAACTTCTTCTGCTTCGTCGACGGATCGGGGCTGACACCTACAATGACCGTCGGACCGACCTGCCCTGCCGCAACGGCATCTCGTAGGAGACACGACTGCAGGGTGCACCCCGGCGTGTCGGCCTTCGGGTAGAAAAACACGAACAGCTTCCTGCCTTTGTAGGTGGACAGCTTGATGGTGTTGCCCTCTTGATCGGTGAGGCCGAGTTCCGGCGCGTTGTCGCCTGCTTCCAACATGGCAGATCAGCGGTTCGTCGGTCCGAAGACGATCGTCCCGTTGTGTCCGCCGAATCCGAACGAGTTCGAGATGGCAACGGTGGGGGTCCACTCCCTTGCTTCGTCGAGTATCAGATCGATGGTTACCGCCGGGTCAAGCGAGTCGCGGGCCGTGCCCCTCGTCGGAGGTATGAGCTTGTTGTAGAGCGTCAGCGCCAACGTGACCGCTTCGATCGAACCGGCTGCACCCAGCGCGTGGCCGGTCACACCCTTCGTCGAGGTGACCATCGGCCCGGGGTTGCCGAACAATTTTGCGATTGCTTCCGCTTCGGCGGCATCGTTCAACGGGGTCGATGTGCCATGGGCGTTGATGTGGCCGACGTCGGCGGGAGTGAACCCAGCATCGATCAATGCAAGCTCCATACAACGGATTGCTCCGGCGCCACCGGGCGATGGGGCGGTGATGTGGTGGGCGTCGGCGGTGGAGGCCGAGCCGAGGACTTCAGCGTAAATGCGCGCGCCCCGGGCTAACGCGTGGTCCCACTCCTCGAGAATGAGAATGCCCGCTCCTTCCGCCATGACGAAACCATCGCGACGCACGTCGAATGGACGTGACCAGCCGGAGTTCGACAGCGCGGTCATGTTTCCGAACCCCGCCATTGCCGTTGGGGTCATGGCCGACTCGGAAGAACCGGCAATGACAGCGTCGCAGACTCCGGTCGCGACGAGTCGAGCCGCATTGCCCACCGAGTGTGTTCCAGCGGCACACGCGGTGACCACCGCTTCGCACGGCCCCTGGAGTCCGTATTTCATTGAAACCGAAGCGGCGGCAGCGTTGGACATCATCATCGGCACGAGAAAAGGCGACACCCGACGCTCACCTTTTTCGTGTCGGATGACGATCTGCTCTTCGAGCGTCTCGAGTCCGCCCACGCCGGTGCCGATCATTGTCCCGAAACGCGCCGGGTCGACACCGATCTCACCGGCATCGGCCATGGCCTCGGCGGCGGCCGCCAGCGCAAACTGGGTGAACCGGTCAGCCCGACGGACTTCTTTGGGGTTGTCGAAATACGGTGTGGGATCGAAGTCCACGATTCGCCGACTGGCATCGGCCGGCTCGCTCGTAAGCAAGCTCTTCCAGAACGCTTCGACGCCGAGGCCGGCGTGAGCGACGACGCCCAGACCGGTGATCGCGACTCGATGGGGGTAGCGACGTTGTGTCATACAGGTCTCCGTTCCACGCAAGGGTGTTTACGCCACACGGCATTCAGTGCCAACAGACAGCTCAGATACTGAGCTTGGCGCACACCATTTCGAACGCTTTGCCGACTGTGGTCACACCCTCGAGTTCAGACTCGGGAATCTCGACGTCGAACGCTTCCTCCAATGCCATGACGAACTCGACCAGGTCAAGCGAGTCGGCATCGAGGTCGTCGGCGAACGACGCGTCTGGGACAACCTTGCCTGCATCGACCGACAGAACGTCGACTGCGGCTTTGGTGAAGGTGGCGAAGGCTTCGTCACGAGTCATGGCTTTGGAACTTCCTTTCAAATGTGAACCTACGGTTCACATGGCTGTTGTGGGGTGTGCTTCGTGATGTTGCGGGGTCGGTTCACCCGACGTCGTGTTTTGTATGGCAGACCGACGACTCATTCTACGTTCCCATCGCCATTCCGCCGTCGACGGGAAGGACGACGCCGGTGATGAACGCCGCTTCAGGCGATGCCAGGAAGGTTATCGCCGCTGCCACCTCCTCCGGTGTCGCGAGGCGTCCGAGCGGGGTAATGGCCACGATTCCTTCGCGTTGGGCATCGGTGAGTTGGGAGGTCATATCGGTAGCGACCCCACCCGGGGCGACGACGTTGACGGTGATTGAACGCGAGGCCAATTCGCGGGCCATGGACCGGGCCATGCCGATCAGGCCGGCCTTGGACGCGGCGTAGTTGGCCTGCCCCGGCACGCCGTAGTACGCGACGACGGATGACACGAAGATGATCCGACCCTTGCGCTGGCGGAGCATGGACGCCGCGGCGCGCTTCGCAACCCTGAAGGAACCGGTGAGGTTTGCGTCGATCACCGAGGTGAACGACTCCTCACTCATGCGCACGAAGAGGCCGTCTTTGGTGATGCCGGCGTTGGCGACGAGCACTTCGACCGGACCGTGTTCCTTCTCGATCTGAGCGAACGCGGCGTCGACCTCGTCAGTCTTCGTCACATCGCACTGCACGGCGGTGAGCCCGGCCGGGGCTTCGCCGCGCACGGTAACTATGACGTTGTCGCCCTGTTCGGCGAAGCGTCGGGCCGTGGCAAGGCCGATCCCCCTCGAGCCACCGGTGATCAGAACCACTCGTCCACTCACGCGTGGGCTGCCGCTGGCTGGGGTCCGAAGAGACCGGGTTTGAGGGGTCGGGGATTGGCTGCGTGCCACATCGCGCCGTGGCCGGTCGGGCGAACTACGCCGCCCCAACGAAGCACGGCGCTGGCCCAGGTCATGCCGGCCCCAAAGCCGCACATCAAAACGTTGTCGCCGGGTTGGATGGTGCCTTTCTCGAGCTCATCGGCGAGGGCGAGCGGAATCGAAGCAGCCGACGTATTGCCAACCCATTCGACCGTCGTCGAGGTGCGTTCTATAGGCCAGCCGAGTCGTCGTACGGCAGCATCGGTGATGCGGAGGTTGGCCTGATGGGGTATCACCCAGTCGATGTCGTCCATGCTGAGTTTGGCGCGCTCGAGCGAGCGGTTGGCCGAGTCGACCATGGCCCGCACGGCGCGCCGGAACACTTCTTTGCCGTCCATCTTCGTGAAGTCATGGTGCTCGGTGTACAGGATTTTGACAGCCGACCCGTCGACTCCCAGATCGAATCCGAGTAGGTCGCCCTCGCCTTCGCAGGCTTCGATGACCGCAGCGCCGGCTCCGTCGCCGAACAGAATGGCGGTGCCACGGTCGGTCTTGTCGATGATGCGGCTCAACTGTTCACTGCCGATCACAAGGATCCGGTTCATGCCCATGTTGAGAAAACCGTGGGCTGTCACGACGCTGTACATGAAGCCGGAGCATGCGGCGCCGAGGTCGAACGCACCACAGCGCAGGCCGAGGCCGTGCTGCACGATCGCTGAGCTACCGGGCAGGATGTACTCCGGACTGCAAGTCGCGAACACGAGCAGATCGATGTCGCTCGATTCCAGGCCGGCCATGGCAATGGCTTGGCGACCGGCTTCGATTCCGAGTGTCGCAGGTCCGTCGTCGCCCCAGAAGCGGGTTCGGATGCCCGTGCGTTCGACAATCCACTCGTCGTTCGTTTCCATGGTCCGTTCCAGGTCGAGGTTGGTGACGACCTGGGAGGGGAGGGCGGTGCCCCAACCCGTAATCCGACCTCCGCGTGCATTCATGAAAAACAACCTCCTACGAGTGGGCCATTGAGCAGTGGCTCCGACAGCGTTCCTTGGAGTCTGGAAGCGGTTTCAGGTCCGGATGTCGTGTCAGGTCCGGATCTCGTCTCAGGTCCGGATGTCGTGTCAGATCTCATGCGACTTCGAGCCACGCAATCGGCTGTCCGATTGCGACCCGTTCACCGGCGACGGCCATCATTCCACTGACCTGACCCGGAAACGATGACCGTACTTCGACATCCCCGATGTGGCCGAGGATGCCTCCCACGTTCAGGCGGGCTCCTTTTGCTCCCAGTTCGCTTGGCAGGAAGATGCCGGCCGCCGGCGAAACCACCATGCGCACGCTCATCGAAAGATGTTCGCCTTCGTGCTGACGGGCGAGTGGCAGGGCTAAACCGCCATCGAGCAGTTCGACCAGCTTGTCGACGTCGTCCGGTGTGGCGACACTGATACCTCGGGCATCGGGCACGATCCGCTTGATGAGACCGGTCAGCACGCTGCCCGGGCCCAATTCGACAAACGTCGTCGCACCGGCGTCGGCCATGTTCTGCACCGTCTGGCGCCACCGGACGGGCGACACGAGCTGCGCGCTCAGCAGGCTCTGCCAGTCGGTCGCGCTTTGATGCGATCGGGCGTCGATGTTCGCGTACACCGGAATTTCCAGGTCGTTGAGTCGGGCGGCGCTGATCGCGCTCCGAAGCTGATCGCGGGCCGGAGCCATGTACGGCGTGTGAAAGGCTCCTCCCACCGCCAGCGGCATGGCCCGCTTGCAACCGAGTTCTTTCGCCGCCGCTGTAGCCCGTTCGAGCGCACCCGCTTCCCCTGCGATAACGATCTGTCCGGGAGCATTGTAATTGGCGACCCAGGCGTCGCCATCGGCGCGCCGGCATGCAGCATCGGCATCGTCGTCCTCGATACCCAGCAAGGCAATCATGGTGCCCGGGTTGCGATCGGCCGCGGACTGCATCGCCTCGCCTCGGATCGACACGATGTTGGCGCCATCGTCGAGGCTGAGCGAACCGGTCGCCGTCAGTGCGGTGTACTCGCCGAGGCTGTGACCGGCGGCCATGGAAGGCTGAATGCCGAGCCGTTCGACGGCATCGAGAACCACCATGGACAGCACGAACGTCGCCAACTGCGTGTTGCGCGGGGCCTTCAACTCATCGGCGTCGGCGTCGAGCAACAACTTCGCCACGTCGCGGCCGACGACCTCGGAGGTGTCATCGACAAGTTCCCAGGACGGGTGGTCGACCCAGGCCTGCCCCATGCCAGGTTTCTGCGAGCCTTGACCGGGAAAGGTGAATGCAATCATGGGGTCCTTGTGCTGGCGAGAAGCAGAACGTAGAGATCAGTCGTGGCTGCGAGCGGTATGGCAGGGATAGCGGATCGGGGCAAGGGGTAGGTCGTGCGGTTCAAGCGTAAGCGGAAGGTTACGACCAATCGCGGTCTTGTTCCGTTACATCGGTCTGGTGCGGATCCGACGTTCACTCTCCGTAGGAAATGCATGTCGTCCGGAACTCGCTGTGGCCCGGCCGAAGGACGGCCCCCTGTTGCGCGGTTTGTACGCGCGGAGTCCTAAGCTCGCGTCCCTTCCCGAGTCCAGGAGTTTCTGTGTTCCCTGCTTCGTCCGTAACGAAGAAGAACTTTGTCGATCTTCACGTACCCGGCTTGGCGTGGGTCGGCTTATTGGTGCTCCTGGTGGCACTTCTCGTGGTCGATCTGGTTCGCCATCGCGATGCGCATGCGCCCACCAACCGACAGGCTCTCACCGAGACGTTGCTGTGGATCAGCTGTGGCCTTTCGTTTTCCGTGGTCGTTTTGATCGGGTTCGGACCCGGTGCTTTTGGGGAATATCTGTCGGGTTACGTGATTGAAAAGGCACTGAGCGTAGACAACGTGTTTGTGTGGTCGCTGCTGTTCACGACGATGGCGATTCCGCTGAAGTTTCAGCATCGTGTGCTGTTCTGGGGGATTTTCGGTGCCCTCGCGCTTCGCGCCGTCTTCATCTTCGCAGGAACCGCACTGATCGAACGCTTTTGGTGGCTCATGATCGTCTTTGGCGTGTTTCTCGTCTGGACCGGATGGAAGATCCTGCGAGAAGGCGAAGAAGGCGAGGCGGAAGAGGCCAAAACCCCCGGGCTTTCGCTCTTGAAACGCTTCATCCCGGTCACCGATGAATACGACGGCAAGAACTTCTTCACCTTGAAGAACGGTATCCGTTACGCAACACCGCTCTTCGCCGCGTTGGTCGTCATAGAGCTGACAGACGTGATTTTTGCGGTCGATTCCGTGCCGGCCATCCTTGCGATATCCCACGAACCGTTCATCGTGTTCTCTTCGAACGCGTTCGCCATTCTCGGACTGCGCGCGATGTACTTTCTCCTGGCGAATGCGAAGGACCGATTTGAATATCTCTCGGACGCACTCGGAGTGATTCTGCTCTTCGTGGGCGTAAAGATGATCCTCAGCCGCAACATACACATTTCGACACCAATTTCGTTGGCGTTCATACTCGTTGTGCTGATCGTTGGCATCGTGGCCAGCGTGAGGAAAGGGCCCGAAGAGCCGAAGGCCCGCAGCTGATGCTCCGGTGCACCGGAGATCGTGGCGGCGGCCGATCTGGCTGATCGGCGGCTGAGTAAGTACCCGAGGCCGGACTTGAACCGGCACGTCCTCTCGGACAACAGATTTTGAGTCTGCCGCGTCTGCCATTTCGCCACTCGGGCGGGACCACTCAGCGAAACAACCCTAGTGGATTGGTACGTGTGCGGCTGACGTTTAGCCTCTCCGCCGATGAACATCGAAGAAGCCTGGAGACTGCTTGGGGCAGCGGAGGGATGCTCACCGGACGAACTTCGCTCCGCGTACCGTCGTCGTCTTCATGAACTTCATCCCGATGTTCGCGGTGGCGAGGCCGGAGCTGCTGCCGAAACACGGGAGCTCATCACGGCATATCGCCTCGCCCTTACCATGTCGTCCACCGTCGTGGCCGCATCGCGCCAAGACGTCCCGGCCGATCTTGAACCCTTTGAATACGTTGTGACCGCGGAACGGACCGACAATGACCGGTCGGAGCCGGTCGCAGAACGACTCGTTCAAGATCCTGCGGTATTCGGTGCGTTTGCACGCGCGTCGTCTGGTGTCTGGGTAGTGGAAGCCGACACGCTCGCAATCGAGTGCCCGGCCGACGAGGCGTACGGGTTGCTCGTCGAGGCTGCACATCAACTCGGCGATGTCACGCACGTTGACCGAACCTCGTTTGAGTTTCTCGAGTTCCTGGTGCGAAGCGCCTCTGGCGATGCCATCTCCGTGGTCTGCAGTTTGCAGGGTCGAGCCACCGGCTCCACCGAGGTGTTCTTCACACTCGAGCCGTTAGCGACCGCTCTCGGTCCGCTTCCCGACGTACGCGAGGTCGTTCGCCTGGCCGCGCAGTTCATACGCCACCGCCTGAACGGCGGTTGAGGAGCGGGAGCGCTAACGATTGAGCGAATGGGCGACCGCTTCGACCCGGGGATCGGCCAACGCCGCGTCAAGGTCCACCGGCAGGGCGATTCGCCAGTTCGGCCACTCGTCAATCGTGCCCGGCATGTTCGGTCGTTCCTCAACACCGAGAGCGTCATCGAGCGTCGCGGTAAGTAGCTTGCACGGTGCCGTCGCGAGTTCCGTGTACATCGCCACGACCAGGTGAGCGAGCGTCGGTTGACCGGGTTTCGCCGGTTCGCCCACCTCAGCTACGTCGGGGAAGCCGGCTTTCGCCGCGAGATCCCTGCGAACCGCGCGCATGGCGTCGTCATTGGGTTGAACGCCGATCGAATGTTGCGCGTGGAGGTCGCTGCCCGTCCACAGACCAGGGATTGTCGGGAGGTCGTGGGTGGTGATCGCGGCAAGTGCCATTTCGGGAAACTCGCAACTTGGACCGGGCTCGAACTGTGACAATTTGTAAGACATCACACCGGTCGTCGTGAGTTCCTCCCGAACGTACGGTTCGATTGTTCCGAGGTCCTCACCGACCACATAACTACCGGCCCGGACCGATTCAAGAGCCACGATTCCGAGGAGATCGCGAAATGGTGTGTATACGTAGCATCCGTTGGTCGGGCTCTCGTTGTTCGGTATCCAATACAGGCGAAACAGCCCCATGACGTGGTCGATCCGCAATGCCCCGGCATGGCGAAACGCTGCACGCACGGTCCGAATGAACGGTTCGTACGCCTGCTCCCGCAGCTTCCACGGATCAAAGGGCGGGAGACCCCAATCCTGACCTTTTGTGTTGAACGTGTCGGGCGGGGCGCCGACGCTCATGTCGAGGGCGAAACTGTCCTGCCACATCCAACCGTCGGCGCCGCCGCGATCGACGCCGATCGCCAGATCGGTCATGAGGTCCAGCGATCCGCTGGCGTTGGCCAGTTGCCTGTCGATCTGCCACTGCACCCAGGTGTGAAACGAAATACGGTCGGCGTGCCGATCCCGGAACGCCGCGATCGCAGGCGAATCGGGCCGCTTCAGCTCGGCCGGCCACTCGAACCAGGAACTCGGACGTTGCTCGACCAGTGCGCAGAAGGTGGCGAAGTTGGTGAGCGGTGGTCCCTCCAGGCGTGCATAATCGGCAAAGGCGTCACCGCTATCCCGACGTTCCCGCCACCGGCTCCAGAGCAACTCGAGCGCCTGATACTTCAAGCGGAACACCGCGTCGCGGTCGATGCGGCGGTCGGCGTTGAGCCCGTGGCCGAGCCGGGCGAGCGGATCAATCGCGTCAGACAATTCAGCGGCGCCGTCGACGTCGGTAATGTTCAGGTACAGCGGATTGCGGTACACCCGACTTGTCGGGAAGTACGGGCTCGGCTGCTGGCTGAGGATCGGCGACGGCGCGTGCAGCGGGTTGACAAGCACCATCGATGCACCGTGGTCGGCCGACCAGTCACTCAGCTTGCGAAGGTCGGCGAAATCGCCGAATCCCCAGCTTCTCGTGGATCTTGCGGCATACAACTGGACGGCCCAGCCCCATCCGGGTTTCGTCGGAGGCGCGATGCATGCACCCGGAGTCTTGATGATCCGAGTGGTGAGACCCGACGATTGACGGTCGAGGCGGTGGTACCCGTCGGGGAGATCCTGGGCGATGAGCGTGCTCCCGGCCGGAACACCCTGGGTGCGGCCGTCTTCGAGGTAGAGAACCGATTCGCTGTCGACGTTGTAGGTCATCCCCGGATGGAGCACGGCAACGGCGGTGGTCGGAGACGGGGGAACGATGGTGCCGTCGGATGCCGTCTTCACACCCATCGACGCCCGGATCGCCTGCTGGACCCCCGCGTTGGCCGCATGGAATGATCCTTCTCCGTCGGTATATCCCCGTGCAATGCCCCAGTCGTCGGCGTTCATAACGGAAACGCTACGTCATCAGCCAATGGCCAAAGAGACGAGCCGATGTCTGTTTCATTGTCGATATCGGCTCCATGTCGATATCGGCACCGACGGCCCTGATTCGTCGGGACTGAACAGAACCGAACTGAACTGAACTCAACTGAACTCAACTGAACTGCCGAGGGTGGCGCGCCGACGCGGACGAATCGCGACCAGAATGGATCCATGCCGAGTCACGCGCCACTCACGATCGCCGCCGGTCCGGCATCGGTGACCGTTGACCCGGTGGCGGGTGGCCGACTCGCGTCGTGGACGGTCGACGGCATGCAGTTGCTGGTTCAACGTGACGCACGAAACCATCCCTTTGGATGGGGCTCGTATCCAATGGCGCCGTTTGCCGGGCGCATCCGTCGGGGTCGGTTCAGCTTTGAGCGCTCCGAGTATCAGATGCCCGTCAACATGGAACCCCACGCGATCCACGGCACGGCCTATGACGTGCCATGGGAAGTTCTCGCCCATACACGGAACACGCTCGTTCTCGGCTTGCGTCTGGTCGCACCGTGGCCGTTCCCAGCCACGGTCACCCACATCATGCAGCTGCGAAATGACCGTCTCGTTCAGCAGTTGACAGTCACCGGCGGACCGAAGGCCCAGCCGGTCACCTTCGGCTGGCATCCGTGGTTCCGTCGATCGCTAGGTCGGGGCGGCCCACTGGACCTTCAACCTGACATGACGAACGCCAAGGTGTTCACACGCGACGATGACTTCATCCCCACGACCAGGATGGGTGCGATCGGACCGCGTCCTTGGGATGACTGCTTCGAAGGCGTCGGCGCGATCCGTCTTGAGTGGCCGGGGGCGCTTTCGCTTGACGTCATCCACGACTGTCCGTTCGTTGTCATGTACGACCCGCAGCACGCGATTTGCGTAGAGCCGCAGTCGGGTCCACCGAATCCGACCGAGGTTCGGCCGGAGTCGGCGTTTCTCGGCCCCTCTGCGACGCGAGAGCAGACCGTCACGTGGAAATGGTCCATGGCGTCGCGTACGGACGCCTAATTTTTCTGCGATGCGTTGGCTCACTGAACGTCAGCTGAAGCAGACTTCGGCCCGCCTGCGAAGCGCGCGGGAGGACCTCGTCCAGTTGGACCACGAGGTCGCCTCGTTCGTTTCCGACGCTGACGATCTGCGGGCCAGGTCCCTCGTCGCTGACCGTATCGATGCCGACCACGACTACTACGAAGCCGAGCATCAGGTCGAGGTGCTCCGTAGAGCCAGGGACGACCTACGGTCGAGAATCCAGGCGCTTCTCGTGAGGCAGGATGAACTGCTCGACCGGTCGAACGCCTCGGGGCGAGAATCATGACGGGCTCAGAACCGAGGCAGCCGCTTCGGATCGTCGTGGCCGAAGACGAGGCAATTATCAGACTCGATCTGGTCGAGATGCTCGCCGAGGAAGGCTATGACGTCGTCGGAGAAGCGAGCCGGGGCGACGATGCCATAGAATTGGTTCGCTCCCTTGGACCCGATCTGGCCATCTTCGACATCAAGATGCCGGGCCTCGACGGCATCAGCGCCGCCCGGGTAGTGGTCGACGAGGAACTCTGCGGCGTGATCGTACTAACCGCATTCAGCCAGCGAGACCTGATTGAGTCGGCGCGCGACGTCGGTGTGTTGGCCTACCTGATGAAACCGTTCCAAAAACCTGAGTTGGTGGCAGCTGTGGAGGTCGCGGTGGCTCGCCACCGGGAACGAGCCGCGTTGAGCAACGAGGTTCACGACCTTCGAGAACGTCTCACCACCAGGAAGCTCATTGATCAGGCGAAGGCGATTCTTTTGAAGCGTGGTCTGAGTGAGGGTGATGCGTTTGCCGAGATTCAGCGTTCCGCCATGAACTCCCGGTCGACCATGAGGGCCGTTGCCCAAGCCATCGTCAACACAGGTGCTTGAACCATCGTCAACACAGGTGCTTGAAACAGTGAGGGCCGACGGTGATCCGGCTCAGGGCAGGGACGACGTTGAGGAATCCCCGGGGCAGAAGTTGCTCTGAGCACCCCTTCGAAGCTGCCAAGGCGCGAGTGATCGGCCATCGGGCGGCCCCGGCGCACGTAGCATCAGGGCATGGCCCGAAAGATCATGCTGCTCGACGGCAACTCACTTACCTACCGTGCGTTTTACGCGCTGCCGAGCGATATGGCGACAGCATCAGGTCAGGTCACGAATGCGGTCTTCGGTTTCACGTCGATGTTGCAATTCATGCTCAACGAGCACCGACCCGACGTCGTCGGTGTCACGTTCGACCGTCCGGAACCCACATTTCGGCACGAAATGGTCACAGACTACAAAGCCGGGCGAAAAGAGACGCCCGACATCCTGCGTCAGCAAATGGGTCTCGTTCGCCAGGTCATCGAGTCCCTCGGCCTCCCGGTTTACGAGAAGGTCGGGTTCGAGGCCGACGACATCCTCGCGACCTTGGCGACGCAGGGTATGGCGAACGGCGACGACATGATTGTCGTCACCGGTGATCGTGACAGTTACCAGCTCGTGCAGGATGCGAACACGGCTTCGACCGGTTCGATTCGCGTGCTTTACAACAAACGCGGCGTGTCTGACTACGCGCTCTACGATGAGGCGGGCATCTTGGAGCGAACCGGTGTCACACCGGCAACGTACGCGAACTATGCGTCGTTGCGAGGCGATCCCTCCGACAACCTTCCGGGCGTTCCTGGAGTCGGGGAAAAGACCGCGGCAAAGCTCATCAACGACTACGGCGATCTTGAAGGCATCTATGCCAATCTCGAAAAGTGCACACCGAAGCTGAGGGAAGCCCTGGCCAACGCCAGGGAGCAGGTGTTCAGCAATGCCCGGGCCATACCGCTGATACGCGATGTGCCCGGAGTGAACATCGAGGAACTTCGCGCTCCAACCCCTGATCTCGATGCGGCCAGGGAACTCTTCAAAGCGCTCGAGTTCCGCGCCCTCACCGATCGGATTCTCGACGCGTTCCATTCGATCTGGGGAAGCGGTGCTGAAGCGAAACCCGTAGCCGAAGGCGAGCGCATTGACGTTTGTGTGCTTCCGATCGGTGCCGGCGTCTTCGCCGAATTGCTCGGGGCGGAATCGGTCGGCGTGGCGGGACAGTGGCACGGCGCGGAAGCCCGCTCGACCTTCGAAGGACTGGTGTTCGCGATTCCAGCCGGTGGAACGTGGTGGGTCTCTGCGGATGCATTGCAGGATCCAACGACCGCTTCTTCGGTGCGAAAATTGTTCCAGCAACCGACCCCGGCCGTGAGTGCACACCGAATGAAGGAGCTATTTCGATCCCTTCACGAGGCCGGAATCCCGCTCGACCCTGATCCGGGGTTTGCGGGTACGTCCATCGGGGGTCCGGTGGGCGATGCACTAAATCTGGACACGGCGGTGGCGGGCTACCTGCTTGACCCGGCCGAGAACGTCTACGCGTTGGAGGAACTTGCCCTTCGTTACGCCCAGCTGGATCTGCGTGCCGCTGAATCGGCGCCGACAGGACAGCTTGACTTCACCGGCGCCGTCGAGGACCCGGTCGATGCCACTGCCCGAAAGGCGGTTGCCGTTGCCCGGCTCGTGGAACCTATGCGCGCTGCGCTTTCGGCCCGGGGGTTGGAAGATCTCTACCTTACGATCGAGCGTCCGCTCGTCGGTGTTCTCGCTCGCATGGAGGCCGTCGGGATCCGGGTCGATACCACCTACCTCAAAGAGCTCTCCCAGTCGCTCACACAGCAGGCCCGCGAACTTGAGAGCCGCGTGCAGGAATTGGCCGGGGAAACGTTCGTCGTCAACTCGGTTCCCCAGTTACGCACCATCCTGTTCGACAAGCTCGGACTCAAAACCGACAAGAAGACCAAGACCGGGTACTCAACGGATGCGCAGGCGCTGGAAAAGATCCGCGACGAGCACCCGATCGTCGACACTCTGATCCGCTACCGCGAGGTTGAGAAACTTCGGTCCACGTACGGGGAGAGCCTGCTGGCGGAGGTGGGGACTGACGGCCGTATCCACGCCACGTTCAATCAGACGGTGGCCCGCACCGGACGGCTCAGCTCCGACCGCCCCAACCTCCACAACATCCCGATCCGCAGCGAAGAGGGGCGTCAGTTCCGCCGGGCGTTCATCCCGGCCGACGGCTGCGAGTTCCTGGTGGCGGACTACAATCAGATCGAGTTGCGGGTGATCGCGCATCTGGCGGCCGACCCCGGTCTCGTCGGGGCGTTCAGAAGCGGCGCAGACGTGCATACCGAAACGGCGAAACGGGTGTTCCATGTCGAAGCAGATGCGGTGACCCTGGCGATGCGTTCGAAGGCAAAAATGGTCTCGTACGGCCTTGCGTACGGTATGGAGTCTTACGGTCTCGCCCAACGGCTCGCGGTTCCGGTGAAGGAAGCCCAGGAGATCCTCGACGCATACTTTGTCGCGTTTCCGAAGGTCAAGAGCTACATGGATGCCGCCGTCGCCGATGCCCGCAATAAGGGTTACACCGAGACGCTGTTCGGGCGCCGACGCCTGATCCCAGACCTGCAGTCGCCGAACTACTCGCGCCGATCGGCGGCGGAACGCCAAGCCATGAACGCAGGCATTCAAGGCCTTGCCGCCGATATCTTCAAGGTCGCACTCGTTGAACTGGACCGCAAATTGCTGGATGGAGGCTTTGTCAGCAAGGTGATCCTTCAGGTGCACGACGAGGTCATTGTGGAGGTCCGCCCGGATGAGCGAGATGCCGTAGGTGCACTTACGATCGATACGCTGCGCGGAGCATGCCGGCTCGACGTGCCCCTCGAAGTGAACGTCTCCTGGGGCGCGAGCTGGGCCGATGCAAAAGGCTGATGCCGGTGTTTCCTGGGGAGTGAGCCGGTCCGGTGCCAGACCCTGAGTCGGAGAAAACGCCCGCCCTGGCCGGGGCGGGTTCGCACTGGTTCGAGGCCATGGCCGACTTCATGGGCCCGTCCTATCTGCGCTACTCCTTTACGAAAGGAACGTCGCAGGAAGTGGCCTTTCTGATGGATGCCGTACCGATCGAGCCCGGGATGATCCTCCTCGATGTGGGATGCGGCCCCGGACGCCACAGCCTTTCGTTCGCCGAGCACGGGGTGCAAACGGTCGGAATTGACATATCTCAGACATTTGTCGATCTGGCAAACCACGAGGCGGAACGACGCGGTGTCGGGGAGGTTGCGCGATTCCAGCGGGGCGATGCCCGTGATCTCCAATTCGACGCACAGTTCGACGTGGTGATTTCGCTCTGCCAGGGCGGTTTCGGGCTGGTGGGTCGACCTGAAGACGGGGCAGCGGATGCAACGGTGCTCGACGGTATGGCTCGGGCGCTGAAGCGCGGCGGTCGGCTGGTGGTGAGCGCGTTCAGCGCTTACTTCATGCTGCGGCACCTGGAAGACAACGACCTGTTCGATGCGGCCACCGGCGTGAACCACGAACGTACGGAGCTTCGCGACGGGACAACGCGGACCCGGGAGGTAGATCTTTGGACCACGTGCTTCACGCCGCGGGAACTTCAGTTGCTTGTCGAACGCAGCGGTCTCCGGTTGCTGAACCTCTGGTCGGTGACGCCGGGTTTGTACGCGCCGAACGCTCCGGTGGTCAACGCGCCGGAGTTCCTCGTGATTGCCGAGAAGCTTTGACCAGACCCCGGAACCCCGGAACCGGTGGCCTTTCTCCCCGAGTGGATGAGAGACGGAATCCGCGGACGACTCGGATAGGGTCAGCTGAGGGATGCCGGATGGGGATACGAAATTGGAACGGGTAAAAAAACTGGTAAAACGGAGAGCCGCGGCCCTCCTCACCGGTTCTCCGATTGTCATCCCTTCCTATCTTGTGCTGGTTCTGTCTCTGCGCCGGTGGCGGGCCGACTACGGATGGGACAGCGACGACGTTCTCGGCTTTCAAACCTACCTCCGGGGGTGGGTGCCGTTCCGGGACTCGTTCCGCGCTTCGTTTCTCATGTTGTACCGGGTTCCCTTCAACTGGTTGATATCCGGATTGGGAGGTGAGCTGTTCACGCCGACCCGTCGTTTGTTTCTGACGTCCGCCATCTATCTGGTAATCGTGTTGTGGTGTCTGAACCGGGCCACCGGTCTCGTAACCGGCCTGACCGCCTCCGACGCCCAAAAACGCGGGGCGCGCTTGACCACCATTCCGCTTCTCGCACTTTTCTCCTCGGCGGGAATCATGCTGTCGGTCGTCGGTGGTACGACGAACCACGGCATTGCGTGGTTCACACGGGTTTCGCTGTTTGGCATCGCAATCCGCTTCTGTGTCACACGGCGACGTGTCGAGTACATGCGGTTTGCGCTCGCCTCTCTGGTCGCCACGTCCTTGACCTGCGGCGCATTCGGGCCTCCCGAATTACGCTACTTCTGCCCGACCATCATGGTGACGCTCGTCGCTCTCCCCGGTGCGCTTGAGCAACTGGGGACCGAGTATCTGCTGAAGCTGCGACAGCGCCAGATAGCGCGATGGTTCGTGATTGTGCTGTCGCTCGCCCTCATGTTTGCCTGGACTGAGCCTTACTACACCAAGCATCCGAAGTCTCCCCAGTTCAACAACCAGCTCAATCTCGCCAAGAAATTGAACGAACGTCACGTCGACATACTCTTCGCCGGTTACTGGGATGCCGGGATACTCAGCTATCTGACCGGTCGCGACGTGGTTGGCCTGGCGGTTCAGTGCGATGGATTGGGATTTGGCACCCGGGACCTGAACCTGCGCTCTGACTGGAAACTCCCGCCGAAAGCTTCTTACGCGGTGTACTTTGACGCGACGATGTCGAAGGAGTGCCGGAGTCGTTTGCCGGTCGGCGCGGCATATGACGATCCGTTTGCGGGCAGCCTGTTCTTCTTTGACGAGAATCCATGGCCGAAGCTCACCGGGTCGCTGCCCGGGTAACGCTTCCCGGCTGGTAGTGTGAGAGGTCCTCTGACGATCCTGTCAGCGGAGGCCGCCAGTCGGAGAGTCCGAGCTGCCGGTTGCGTCTACCAAGCGAAAGTACAACTGAATTTATGAGCGACACCATGGTTGCCGAAGAGTCCCTGTTCGGGTCCTTCGATGAGGAGGGCAATTACGTCCCCCGCCAGATCGCCTTCAACGACCTTTCCGGCTCCTTCGACGACGCCATAGGCGGCACGATTGTCGAGTTCGAAGACGGCGATATCGTCAAAGGCACTGTCGTCAAGATCGACCACGACGAAGTTCTTCTCGACATCGGTTTCAAGAGCGAAGGCGTTATCCCCGCCCGTGAGTTGAGCATCCGTCACGATGTCGACCCCTCCGAGATTGTTTCCCTCGGAGAAGAGATCGAAGCCCTCGTTCTGACCAAGGAAGACAAAGAAGGCCGTCTCGTACTCTCCAAGAAACGCGCTCAGTACGAACGGGCATGGGGCACGATCGAACGAGTAAAGGAAAACAACGGAGTGGTCGAGGGTCCGGTGATCGAGGTCGTCAAAGGCGGTCTCATCGTCGACATCGGTCTCCGTGGCTTCCTCCCGGCGTCGCTCGTCGAGCTTCGCCGTGTGCGCGACCTTCAGCCGTACGTCGGCAAGACGGTTCAGACCAAGATCATCGAGCTCGACAAGAACCGCAACAATGTCGTCCTCAGCCGTCGAGCGTGGCTCGAGGAAACACAGAAAGAACAGCGTGAGGACTTTCTGGCCAACCTCAAACCGGGCGAGGTTCGAGAAGGCGTCGTGTCGAGCGTCGTCAACTTCGGTGCGTTCGTCGATCTCGGCGGCATGGACGGTCTCGTCCACGTGTCCGAGCTTTCATGGAAGCATGTCGACCATCCTTCGACCGTTGTCGCAGTCGGCGACAAAATCACGGTTCAGGTGCTTGAAGTCGACTACAGCCGTGAGCGGATCAGCCTGTCGCTGAAGAACACCCAGCAGGATCCATGGGCCGCGTTTGCTTCAGGTCACCGGGTTGGCGAACTCGTCTACGGTCGGGTCACGAAGCTTGTGCCGTTTGGTTCGTTCGTTCAGGTCGACGAGGGAATCGAAGGCCTCGTCCATATTTCCGAAATGGCCGGCCATCACGTCGACCATCCCGAGCAGGTGGTTACGCCCGGCGAAGAGCTCTGGGTCAAGATCATTGACCTCGACCTGCAGCGTCGTCGTATTTCGCTGTCGATCAAGCAGGCCGCCGAAGGCGGCGTCGTCGCCGCTGAATACCAGGCCGCTTTCGGCGAACACGCCTACGACACCGAGGGCAATTACATCGGCGAGTATGCGGTGGGCGAGTTCACCCCCGATAACGAGGCCCAGGCCGCCTGGTTGGCTGACTACAACGCGTCGCAGGCGGTATCTGCCGCAGCCGATGCTGAGGCTCCGGCCGCCGAATAGGCACGTCCGCACCTGGTGCGGTCCATCATTAACGCCGAAAACGTGGCCCTTTTCCAGGGCCACGTTTTGCGTTGACGATACGTTTGCGTGATCCGGGTGATCCTGGTGATACGGATACGGGGCGATACGAAGGTCAGTCGAGGCGGATGATGCCCATGCGCACGGCCCGCACTACGGCGGCTGTGCGGTCGGCGGTGTCGAGCTTCTGGTAAATCGATGCGAGGTGGTTTTTCACCGTCTTGACGGAGATGTAGAGCTTGGCCCCGACTTCGACGGTCGAGTAGCCGTCGGCAATGAGTTGCAGCACCTCTTCCTCCCGCTTGGAGATGATCTGCTCGCCCGGCTTCTCCGGGATCGGGAACTTGGCCTCACGCAGCATCGATTTCGCGAACTCCGGTGACACCGAGCCTTCGCCGTTGGCTGCGGCCCGGACGCCGTCGGCCACTTCGTCGGTGGAGCAGTCCTTCACGAGGTAGCCAGCGGCACCGACACGGATGGCTTTGGCGAGCACTTCGCGGTCGGCGTGCATGGTGAGCATGACCACTTGCGTGTCAGGGCTGACGAGTCGAATTCGGCGGGTGGCTTCCACGCCGTCGAGTACGGGCATCGACACGTCCATCAGCACGACGTCGGGGCGAAGTGCCTGGGCGAGACGCACGCCTTCTTCGCCGTCGGAACCCTCAGCGACCACGTCGAAGCCGTACAGCTCCATCGAACGACGGAGACCCTCGCGGAGCATTCGGTGATCGTCGACCAACAGGAGGCGCAGCGGGCGCGGTGATCCTTGGCGAGCGGTGGCATTGGTTCCCAGAGGCGACCCTACGTTCATAGTCTTTCCATTCGGCAGCGGACGAGTGTTCCTTGACCCGGTTTTCCCAGGATTTCAATTTGAGCGCCCACCGCGGTGGCACGTTCGTACATTCCTCGGATTCCATATGAGTCGGCGCGTCCACCCTCCTGGGAGAAACCTTTCCCGTCATCGGTCACCTCAAGGACCACAAGATGGTCATGGCAGGACCAGTGGACCTTTACCGAAGTGGCCGAGGCATGTCGTTCGACGTTCACGATCGCTTCCTGCGCAACATGGAAGAACTCGCGTTCCTGTCGCACCGTCAACTGACTGTCCTGGTCATGGGTGAACGAGGCCTCGAGCCTTGAACGCTTTTGGACCCGCTCAAGGAATGCCTCGGTGGTCGGAATGAATCCACACTCCGGGGTGACGTCGGTGCGGATGTCGTAGAGCGTTTCCCGCACCTCGGTGACGACACCGCTGACATCCTGGCGAAGGCGCTTCACCTGCGTGGTGAGAGCGGGATCATCGGTGGAGCGCACGATGCGATCGAGCTCAAATCCGATGTAGGCCAGCGACTGACCAACCCGGTCATGAAGGTCACGGGCAATTCGAATCCGTTCCTCGTCTGCGGCGACGGTTCGGATGCGACCGAACCACCTTGCGTTGTCAATGCCGACTGCCGCAGGTTCCGCGAACTTGGAGACGAGTTCCCGCTGTTCATCGCCGTCGTGGCCGCGCTCGAAGTACTCGACGGCGAGGAAGCCGATCACGCTCTGGCGGGCCCGAAGGGGCACGTAGATGCCGGACTTCGCGGCTGGAAGCAGAGCCTTCTCCGATGGCCGTTCGAACGTGGCGAGCGAGGTCGAGTTGTTGGTGTGACGGGCGAGCTCAATTGCCGCGGGGATCTGGTCGGAGGGGATCGCGGCGGGGAGTCGGATGCCCTGGGATGCGGCGACCAGAAGGTCGAGAGAGGAGTCCTCCGTGAGGAGTACGGTTATCGAGTCGGGGCGGAACAGTTCGTTGGCGTTGGCGATCGTGGTGGCGAGAACGTCGTTGAGATCGAGTGAAGCCGGGAGGGTCTGGGCCAACCGGTGCAGCGAAACGAGCAGGGTGTTGGCGGCCGTGAGCTTGGCCATCCCATCGACGGCAGCTGAGTGCTTGCGTTGGGTGTCGAGTAGAACCCGATGTCCGAGCCCGGCCACGAAGGCCACGAGCATGAGCTCGACCGCCCACTGCCCGCTGGCTCGCCATTGCTCGGTCGTAAGGCTCCCGGCGTGGAATATCGAAACGAACGTCACGAACAGGGATGTGATTGTGCCGTAGCCGACGCTGAGCGGACCGCCGTCGGAGAACCCCCCGATGAGTACGCCCGGCAGCAGCAGAAACGATAGGGGCGACGACCAATAGCCCGTCGCACATACGGCGGCGGTCGCGACCCCAAGCTCGACGATGATCGACGTGGCGGTACCGAGTTCAAAGCCGAAGTTGCGAATCGGTCGGATCGTCCGAACCGCGGTCCAGAGCGCCAGGCCGGCGAAAATCACCGCGTCGCGTCGAGAGTGCGGCCCCGGGGAGGTGGCCAGCAGGAGAGCGCACACCCCGAGACAGACCCAGCGGACCATGGAGATCAGGGTCTGAAACTGCTCGAGACGGTCGACTCGCTCGCCGCTTATATACGAGGGGTTGCGGGTTTCGCGAGGGCTGTGCCGACGTTCGGGGGTTTCGAGTTCGCTGGACGCGTGAAGTACGGCAGTTGCCATGGGTCCTGATTCCATCGACCCATCCACCGGGGAGCTTGAATGTCGTCTCGTTCAGCAGCGGTTCGGCGCTCGGGCTGATGAGCATTGTCACCGTTCTCGACTGCAACATGTCTCCGGTCCGTTCGTTGCCTCGACGTTCAGATGCCAGAATTGCATTTTCGTCAAGTTCGCAACCAGAAGGGGACCTATGAAGCTCGTTGGTCTGGGCGGTGGTATCGGCTCCGGGAAGAGCACCGTTTCGCTGATGTTGGCGGAATACGGTTGCGCAATAGTCGACGCCGACCTGATCGCCAGACAGGTGGTGGAGCCTGGAAAGCCGGCACTCGCCGGAATCGTCGGGCACTTCGGGCCCGAGGTGTTGGCCGATGGTGGTTCCTTGAACCGCCAGGCCCTCGCCAATGTGGTCTTCCAGGATCCTGAGCAGCTCAAGGCGCTCAATGCGATCACGCACCCGGCTATCGGCACCGAAATGGTGGCGCAGGTCAAAGCTCACTCCGGCACCGATCGCGTCGTCATCTATGACGCTGCGCTGTTGTTCGACTCGGGCAAGACCGGTATGGTCGGCCGTATGGTTGTCGACGTCGACCCGGAGACCGCGATCGAGCGACTGGTGACGTTCCGGGGCCTTTCCGCCACCGACGCACGGTCTCGCGTCGCCCGCCAGATGGGTCGCGAAGAGAGGGTGCGTCTGGCCGATTTCGTCGTCGACAACTCTTCGGACTTGGAGAGCCTGGCGAAGGAAGTGGCCCGGGCGTGGGCCTGGATCGCCACCCTTCCGCCGAGCACCGAGTCCGACTCACCCGGGGCCGTCGCAAGCTGATCCGCAGCAACCCTCCGCACTGATCGGTTGCCCGATCGTTTATGTCCACAGTTCGCGTCGTACGGTCGTTCGTCATAGCGCAGGGTTCGAGATGACGCTATCGAAGGTCGACGGACCGAACTGCTCGCAGAGAGAAGCGATGAGGGCGGCGACGGGTGCAACGAGATCGTCGGCTTTCCGGCTGGGCCGCCGACCGGAGGCGGCGCTCAATGGGCTGCGCAGGTGTCTGCGGTGTGTACACGGCGCGGGATTTTGTGGCAGCGCCTCGGGTGAGTCGTGATGGTCGCCGTGTCGCCTGGCTGGCGTGGGATCACCCGAGCATGCCGTGGGATAGCACCGAGCTCTGGGTCGCCGATCTCGTGGGGACTGGCGCCGGATGTCGCCTCGAAGGTGCACACCGAATGGCCGGCCGGCGGGGTGAATCGTTGGTGCAGCCGGCGTGGGCGCCTGACGGGTCCCTGTATGTCGTGAGCGACCGGTCGGACTGGTGGAACGTCTACCGGGTGGATGCGATCGATGCGTTGTCTGCCGTTCACGGAGTCGATTCGGAGGTGGGCCGTCCCGAGTGGTGGTTCGGTCAGTCGCGTCACGCGGTGGCGGACGACGGAACGGTTTGGTTGACCGTCTCCGACGCTGCGGGCGCCCATTTGGGCGGTGTCGAGCCCGGGCGGCGGGAGTGTTCATCGCACTGTTGCGGCCGTCGAGCTGTCGTAGTTGTGCGTGGATGGCGACTCGCTATCACCGGTGGCGGGTGCCGAGCGGTGACACGCTGAAGTCTGGCTGTTACCGGGCTGATCGGCGTTGGCGCGATGTTCAGCGCCCGGAGACCGCACTCTGCGACGTCAAAAGGCGCCGCCGTACGGTCGGTCAGCGTTCCCGGGTGCCCTCGACCCGACGTCGGTGACAGGCGACGTGGTGCCGCACATGCACCGAGCGATGACCGTCGCGTGAGATGCTCACGCTGTCGGGTCGACAGTCGACTCGGTGTTGTCATGCGGTCGAGGTCCAAGATCTCGCTGAAGACGGCGGTTTCGACGTTCGTAGCGCTGAGCGCCGATCCGGTGGGCGCCCCCGAGCCGTTCGACTCAACGCCGATGGCCTCGAAGCCCGGAGTAGTGACGCGTCGTTGTATGTCGTCAGGGTCTCTGAATAACGCGCCCGTGAGTTCGCTTGTGCTCTGGCTCGGGAACTCACCGGGCTCACCTCCCGCCGACTGCGTCGCACAACAGGGGACCGACTGAGCCGGGATGGTGCGTCAGAAGACCGTCGCCGACGGGTCGAGACCGAGCCGGTGCCGGCCGCCGAGGATGTAGGTGTTGGGGCTCATAGCGGTGTGCTTCGCGGCGGCACGTGCGTCGCGTTCGTAGCGCTCGAGGAGAGACGATCTGCTGATCGAGACGGCGCCCGCCATTTC
>JANMZO010000296.1:0-1598 GCA_031383405.1 Acidimicrobiia bacterium
GTCGGGATCCCGGCCGGCTTTCTCGGCCGAGGCCCGCACGATTGAGCGACGACGGTTCCAGTCGTCGTCTGTCCCTCGGGGACTGCCGTTCCACATGTCGGCCAACCGACCAACCAGCGGAAGACCGATCTGCTCGCCTGATGCCCCGATGCAGATACGCGGCACCGGATTCGGGAGAGGCGGGGCTGACGCCCCCTTGATCGAGTAGTACCTGCCTTCGAACGACGGCTCGTCTTCGGTCCACATCCGCCGGCAGATCTCAATCACTTCCTCGAGCTGCGCGAAGCGTACGGAGGCCTTGGGAAACTCGTAGCCGTACGCCTCGTACTCCGGCTCACGCCAGCCTGCGCCGATGCCCAGCACAAAGCGTCCACCCGACAGCACCTGTAGCGTCGCCGCCATTTTCGCCGTGAGGGCCGGCGGTCGGTATCCGTGGCCGAGAACGTGATGGCACAACTCGACGTTGGGATGTCGCGCGGCAAGCCAGGTAAGCGTTGTCCACGCTTCCATGAACGGGTCCGTCTTCGCGTCGAACCCGTAAAAGTGGTCGGCGATCCACAGCGAGTCGAAATGCGGAAGGGCATGGGGGAGGATGTTGATGTCCTGATGCACCACTATCGGTTGAAAATCGCTCCAGCGGTTGCCGATTACCGGGGACAACCATCCGAATCTGACCTTGCCCGCGCTCATCACTTCCGCCCAAGTTCAGTTTGCGCGACCGCCACGAAAAGATCAGCGCACAGACCAAGTGAAGCGACGTCGATTCGTTCGTTGTGGCCGTGGAAGCGTGAACCGATGGCCGCCATGTCGATGCTCGGGCTGAACAGCCCGGCCCCGTAGGCCGTGACGCCCTTTGCCCGGAACAGTCGTGCATCCGTGAACCCAACCGTCATCGTCGCCTGCAGCTGGTTCTGGGGGAACACCGACTTCGTATGCGCGCCTAGCGCTTCCCACATGGGCGTATCCGTGCTCGAGGAGCTGGCTTCGTAGTCAAGCAACGTGCTGATCTCGACCTCATCGGCGAGATCGCCGAGCGCTTCACGGATCAACCCGGTAGCCCCCGACCCGCTCACTCCGGGCAATGTGCGGCAGTCAACTTCGATCTCCACATGATCGGGAATGATGTTCGTCTTCTGACCGGCCCGGGCCACGTTGCACGAGAACGTGTTGTGGCACGACGAATGCAATGAAGCGGCGGCGCGCTTCGGCATCTGGTCCAACGCATCCTCGATTCGCCCCGGGTCAAGCAGGTTCCTTTGCAGATCCTCGGGCAGACCGCTCGTCTTCACCTGCATGGCCCAGCGTTCGTCGAGTTGGGCCTTGGGCATGAAGCCCGCCAGACGACGCACCACTTCAGCGGCCTTCACCAGCGCGTTGTCGGACTTGTACGGCACCGAGCCGTGTCCCGGCGTACCACCGACGCTGATCTTTCGCCACGCCACGCCTTTCTCAGCCGACGCCATGCCGATCGAGCGCCCATCGCCGAGCCGGAACCCGCCCAATTCGGTCAGCACGTAGTCGCACTCGATGGCGTCCCAATGGTTGTCGATCATCCACTTCGCACCATAGACCGAGCCGGCTTCCTCGTCGGCGACGCC
>JANMZO010000250.1:0-16607 GCA_031383405.1 Acidimicrobiia bacterium
CCGCACTTGGCGACCGGTTCTCGTGCTGTTCGGCAGGAACCGCGGGGAGCCCGGTTCGTTCCGTTCGAGGGTCAGCCGACGCTGGGTCAGCGAAGTACAGCTGACGCCAAGCCGAAGGGTGTCGCACGCTGACGCACGCCATGTCGCGAACGCTGTGGCGCCAACGCGATGCGTCAAAACTGTGTCAAACCGCTTCGCCTCTACAGGTCACAACCTCGCTGACCTGCGGAAACGTCTTCAAAACAACGTGGAGGTGGGGGGAGTCGAACCCCCGTCCTTCAGCTTCTCTGTGGGACTTCTCCGAGCGCAGCCGGTGTGAAGATCTCGGGTTTCCTCCACCCACCGGCAAAAGAAGGCGACCCCAGCTCAAAAGATGTCCTCGGCGGCCCTCAAGCTAGACCGCTAAGTAAGCCCCGCTAGATGGCGGTGGCGACCGGCCCGCAGGGCTGAGACCGGACCACCGTCGCAGCTATTTAGGCTGCGAGCGCAACGTTGTCGTTGGCGTTTGTTTTTTGTTTTCCGACTCTTTTACGTGGATCCGGAGACCACGGCTCGCTTCTCCCACATTGACTACCAAAGTCGAAACCAGGCACCCCCGTGGAATTACACGAGAAATCCTACCCCACCCCGCACACCAACTATCCTTAGTGATTCATTCTTCTCGAAAGGACGTTCCAGTGGCGACCGGCGCCAAACTCACGACTCTCAATGACAAAGCAGCAGCACCTGCGTCAGCTTCATCTTCAGGCGGTGCAAAGCGCGAATTCACCGAAGAGGAGAAGGCCGCTCGCAAGGAACGAGTCACCAAGGCCAAAGACGCCCTGGCCCGCTCCGTCGGTCTAAAGGGTGAGCAGGTTGCACCTGGTCGCGCGGCCCTCAAGGTGTACCTCCAGCGCCTGAACCTGCCGAACCAGCCCGACGACGCTTCCTTCGAAGCCCTTCTTGAGGCGCCTTTCAAGGCTCCGCCCAAGAAGAAAACCAACGACCGCAACCGGTTCTAGCCGGCGGCCCGACCGGGCCAAGTTCTGACCACGAACTCAGGAAGGCCTCCCTGCTCGGGAGGCCTTCCGTCTCTCGCGACCGTTTCGGTTCGGGTGACGGTCAAGTTCCGTGCGTGCACGGATGCCAAAACCGGGCGTCAATCGGTATCTTTCAGTTATGAGAACATTCCGAACCGCGCTGTTCGCACTGGCCACAGTGACAGGCGCGGCCATCGCCGGCGTGATGCCCGCTCCGGCCGCGTTTGCGGCCGCGCCGATATCGCCAACGTCGCCGACGTACGTGGCCCGCCTGAAGGGCACGAACGCCTTCATTGCCATCGTGAAGGGCTCCGGCGAAGCCCGCGCGTACGTTTGTGACGGAGACGCGATATCGGCATGGTTCAGTGGTCCGACCAAGAACGGTTCGTTTTCCTCCGCAAGCGAGTCTTTCAGCGTTCACGCAGCCTTGACCAAGACCCGAGTTGCAGGCGCCGTGACCTTTCCCGATGGAAAGCGGCACGCCTTCACCGCGTTGCGCAGCTCGAACACGGGCAAAGCGGGTCTGTACCGGGGTCAGACGACCATCAACGGTTTGACCTACACGGGCGGGTGGATCGTGCTTCCTAACAGCGAGGTACGCGGTTTGGTTGAACAAGACAACATCGTCGTACCGTTCACCCCGATCGGAAGCGGAATAATTGCGATCCTCATCGGCCGTCGGTCCGTCCAGTTGAATCGAGTCGGCATACTGACGATTACCGACGGTACCTCCAACACAATTCGTTGATTCAGGGCGAGACGTTGGTGCGAACTGCATGAGACGGTCATAAGGTTGCGGGCCACGAAGATCGGGCTCTTCTCATTTCCCGCCCTCCTCGAAACGTTTTGTGCAGCGCGCACCAAGCCGCCGAGGAGGGGCACCCCGAAGTTTGGGTTCCTCAGGTCTTCGGGCTGGACGCGCTGATCGCTATTTCCGTGGCGGCGCGCGAAGTGCGAAGTGCGAAGTGCGAAGTGCCCGACATCAGGTTCGACACGGCCAAGGTATGGGTGCACTTTTCCACCCGGAAGGCCGAAAAGTGCACCCATACCCGACCAAGGCGGTGAGACCCGATCGTTTCGAGATATCTCCGTCCCCGTTCGACATGGACGGCTGGCGGGTCGACGTCGCCAACATGACCGGCCGCATGGGCGGGCAGGACCTGAACCACGATGTCGCCCGTCGGCTCCGGGCTGCGATGGCCCGCAACAAACCCGATGCACTGCTCATCGTCGAGCACTGCCACTACGTGTCGGGCGACCTCGATGGCGACGGTTGGTACTCGACCATGAACTACTCGGGCTTCACCAATCCGATCTGGTCATGGCTGGGCAGCCGCCGGTGCCCACTTGTGGGAGCTGCCGGTTCAGCGTGGCGGTTTAGCCTGCCGCGTGTTGGGGATGGTTTTGGCGCTTCACACGCCGAAAGCATCCCCAAAGGGGCGGCTCAGGCCGGGGTAGCGACCAGGCCGACGTGCTGCTGGCGCCGGAAGGCGGCGAGGGCCACCACGAACAGCGTGGCCACGGCGACGAGGCCGAGGTTCGAAAGTACGTGGTAGCCCCAGGCCCTTTTCACGAAGCCGGAACTGAACCCACCGAGTCCGCCGCACAGGCTCATCATGAGGTCGGCCGAACCTTGCACGCCGATGCGTTTGTCGACGGGCACCGACTCCACGAGCAACGAGCTGCCCGACACCATGCAGCAGCTCCACCCGAGACCGAGCAGGTAGAGGCCGAGGAAGGAGAGTCCCGGCACCGGGCCCGAGAGCGCGGTCACCATCGTCGCGGCAATGAGAACGGCCGCCCCGATCATGATGGTTCGTATGCGCCCATATCTATCGGCGAAGCGCCCGACAAATGGCGCGGTCGCATACATTCCAATGATGTGGAGAGCGATCACATAGCCGGCCAACGTTCCCGAGTGACCGTGGTCTTTCATGTGGATCGGGGTCATGGTCATGATCGCGACCATCGTCATCTGGGCGAGGATCATCGCCGTCAATGCCAACTTGGCGGTGGGAATGGATCTGATGATCGCAAGGGAGGGACGAAACGGCGGAAGCTTGAGCCCTCGGGGCGTGTCGGGGTCGACGTTGCCAGCGACAACAAGCGGGTCGGGTCGAAGGAAAAGGGTCATGTTGAGAGCTGCGAACGACAACATGATGGTGGCGTACACGAACGGGCCGGTGTAGCCCCACAGACCAGCCTTCTCGGCCAACTTCTCGCACCACCCGACGAGCAACTGCGCACTGACAGACCCGAATGTTGACCCGAAGAGCAAAAGGGAAATGGCCGTCGACCGTTTCTCCGGAAGCGCCAGGTCGGCGGCTGCGTAACGGGTAAGGAGGTTGGTGCCCTGACCGACACCGAAGAACACGAGCCCGATGAGGAAGAAGGTCAGTGACCGGTTCTCCAGGGCCGCGATCACGACAAGCCCACCGAGTATTGCGACGACGTATCCGAGCATGAAGCCGGGTCGGCGTCCGAGGCGGCGCATGCGGGCCGACAGCATCAGCCCGGCCAAGGCGCCGCCGAGGGTCGCGCACGCCGACGCCGATCCGGCGAATGTATCCGCGCCCGTGAGCGTCTTGATCACCGGCCCGCCGACCGTGACGGCTACGCTCACCCCTGCTGATCCCATCATCTGGCCAGCCATAAGTACACGTAGGGTTCGGCGCTGCAGGCGTTTCCTCTCCTGAGCGGACAGATCGGCCAACCGCGGAATCACCGCACCCGTGGCCGTTGACGCCATCACCCAACCGCCGTTCGAAGCGCATTGGCGAAGCTGGGTGTTGTTGCGTTCATCATCATCCGGTCAAAGTGTTGGTTGGCGTATTCGAGGTAGTCGAAGTCGAGCGTACTGACTCCCTGCTGCACGACACCCCACATTGATTCGCGAACGTCGCTCATGACCCTCATCAGTGTGAGACGAGCCGACACTACCGGCGTGACCTCACCGAAATACAGTTCGAGCAACCGGTCGTTGGTCGCCTCGTCGAACCCGTTGTTGATCGAGAAGTTACCGAGATCGAACCAGCGGGTGTTCATTCCCGCGTACTCCCAGTCGATCAGCCACACCCGGCCGGGTTCGTCGGTCGAGGTGAGGAAGTTCGCCCCGAGCAGATCGTTGTGCCCGGGCACCAGTGGATCGTGGAAGTTGGCGAAAACCGCGCCGACCGTCTTCGAGAGATCGATGGCCCTGTCGGCGCCGGCTGAACGGACCACACCGCGCGACGATGCTGTGCGTGCATAGGTTTCCGCCAAGCCAAACGTGTCGAAGCGACCGGACACGGCGGGGGAGGCGTGCCACGCCTTGATACGTGCCACCGCTGACGCGAAGACGTCTGGATCGCCAAGGTCGGCAGTCTGGGCGTGTACAAAGTCCGTGATCAGATACAACTCGGGCTCCAGTAAACCGGCGACACCCGGAGCCAACCCAAGCGAAGCGGCCTGCACCGCTGCCTCGAACTCGCAACGACGGTCGATGCCAAGTAGTTCGGTGTCTTTGCCGTGAAGCCGCAACACGACGTCACGCTGCCCGCCTACGAGCCGGTAGTTGCGGTTGGTTATCCCACCCGTCAGTGGTTCAATGAGAAGCGACGCGGCGGAACCGAGCCCGTCGATATGCGCGCAGGCTTTACCGACCGCCGACTGAGCTTCGGGCTCCAACTGATCGAACCGCACCCCCACGACTAGTCGCGCTCGTCTGACTAGTCGAAGCGCTGACGGGCGCCGGCGTTGCGTCGACCCAGAGCGATGGCCCGGTCGATATCGCGCTTGGCGTCGCGATCAGCGATCGCATCGCGCTTGTCGTGCACCTTGCGGCCTTTGGCCAAAGCCAGTTCGACCTTTGCCCGACCGTTCACGAAGTAGATGCTGAGGGGCAGCACCGTGAGGTGGTCGTGGTTGATCTTTTCGTCAAGTTCGTCGATTTCCCGACGATGCAGCAGCAGCTTGCGTGCCCGCTCGGGGAGATGGGCGCCGAAGCCGTGGGCGTATTCGTAAGGGGAGATATGGACACCGACCAGCAGCATCTGTCCGCGCTCGATCCGCGCGTAGGCGTCTTTGAGCTGGACCTTCGCGTCGCGCAATGACTTGACCTCGCTCCCGACCAGCGCAATACCGGCTTCGTAGGTGTCGAGGATGTCGTAGTCGTGGCGGGCCTTGCGGTTCGAGGCCACGACCTTCTTTTCTCCACCGGTCGCCCCGGCCGCGGGCTTGGCCGCCTTTGACTTCTGCTGGGTGGGTTTCGGTGCGGCCATGACAGCACGCATTCTTGCCGAGTTTCCGGCGCGTCGGCTTCGGGTTTGAAGAATAGGTGTGAATAGTTCACACCTATCCTTCAAACCGGGACCGGGGGTGGAGTCGGAAGGTCGTATCCTCGGGGGCGTGCTGCACCTCAACGCCCTCGCCTACTCGCAGATGATCGCCCTCGCGTATGACGGGCTTCCACTCGAAGCGTGCGGACTCCTTGGTGGGCGGCCGGGTGGCGTCGCGGTCGCTTCGGAACAGGCCGCGATCGTCTCGACGTTCTATCCTTCGGCCAATCTGGCCAACTCGTCGAAGCTCTACACGGTCGACCCGAACGCCCACCTCCGGGCGGAACGAGACGCGGAAGCCCGGGGCCAGGAGATCATCGGCGTGATGCACAGCCACACCCACACCGACGCCTACCCGTCTCCAACCGATGTCGCCCAGGCCCCCGACCCGACGTGGCACTACGTGATCGTGTCCCTCCGTGACACTGCCCCCGTACTGCGCAGCTACCGCATCGTCGCGGGCGTGATCCACGAAGAACGCGTTTCCGTAATCGGTCGCTGAGTGGGGAGCATTCCGGAGGCACCGTGTACGGGCGGCCACGTGACGTTTGACCAAATGTCCGGACTTTTGGAATAGTCCCAATACCCGATAGAGTTGGTAGGGAATCAAACCCTCCGTTTTTTTCGCATGACTTCACCGAAGGACCCGTTATGAGCACTGCCGCATCCACCACCACTGTCGACGTCCGCATCCCCACCATTCTGCGGGTCCATGTCGGCGGCGCTGCGAAAGTGCAGGCCACGGGTGACACGGTCGGCGCGTTGCTGACCGACATCACCACCCGCTTCCCCGGCATCGCCGGTCAGATCGTGACCACCGAGGGCGCGTTGCACAAGTTCGTCAACGTCTACGTCAACGACGACGACGTGCGCTACATCGGCAAGCTTGATGCCCCCGTAAAGGCCGGCGACACCGTGTCGATCCTTCCGGCCGTCGCCGGCGGCGCGGTCTGACCCGAGCGACTGCGCCTACCTGATGACCGTCTACGGGAACGCCCTCGACCTGATCGGCAACACCCCGATCGTCGATGTGTCGATCCTCAGCCCCAATCCGAAGGTTCGTATCCTCGCGAAGCTCGAAGGCCAGAACCCGGGCGGAAGCGTGAAGGACCGAATCGCCCTGTCGATGATCGAACAGGCCGAAAAAGACGGTCTGCTTGCGCCGGGCATCACGCTGATCGAGCCCTCGAGCGGCAACACCGGTATCGGCATGGCACTCGTATGTTCGCTTAAGGGTTACCGGCTGAAGATCGTGCTGCCGGAAAACGTGTCGATCGAACGCCGCCAGATGCTGGAAGTGTTTGGCGCAGAGATCATCTCATCGCCCGGTTCCGAGGGCTCCAACGGTGCGGTGAAACTGGCTCAACACCTCGCCGTCGAGAACCCCGACTGGGTGTTCCTCTACCAGTACGGCAACCAGGCCAACCCGCAGGCTCACTTCAGCGGTACCGGGCCGGAGATCTTTCGCGATGTTCCCGAGGTCACGCACTTCATCGCCGGTCTCGGTACGTCGGGCACACTCATCGGCGTGGGTTCGTACCTGAAGTCGGTGAAACCCTCGGTGCAGATCTGGGCGGTTGAACCTCCAGCCGGCGAAATGGTCGATGGACTGCGCAACCTCGACGACGGCTACATACCGCCGATCTTCACCAACAACAACGGTTTTGACCTGCTCGACCGCAAGAAAGTGATTGGACCCCGGGAGTCGCTTGAGTGGACCCGCAAGATGGTGCGCGAAACCGGTCTCTTCGTCGGCATCTCATCGGGCGCGATCATGGCTGCGGCCGTGAAGTGCGCGGAGGAGATAGATGAGGGCGTCATTGTGACCATCGTGTGCGACGGCGGCTGGAAGTACCTGTCGACCGGTGCCTACGTGGGCGACCTCGACGAAGTAACCGAGCGGGCCAAGAAGGTCATTTACTTCTGAGTCTGATGGTGGCGGGCCCCGCCTCCACTGAGTCTGATGGTGGCGGGCCCGGCCTCCACTGTGTTTGATGGTGGCGGGCCCTGCCTCCACTGAGTCTGATGGTGGCGGACCCCGCCTCCACTGCGTTTCGGCACCCGCCACGGGCGGCCTTCATCCGGTCTCGGTGGCTTCGCTCCTCGTTCGCTGGCGCTCGCTCGTACTCTCAGCCCTCGCCGGGGCCGCAGGTCTCATGGTGGCGGGCCCGGCCTGCGCTAGAGGTCGCCGCTGCGTTGCAGCACGGTGAACGCCAGCCAACCGGGGAGCAGCGGCAGCCAGAACGTGGCGATCCGGAACAGCATCACCGCGCCGATCGCGCCGTCGCTGCCCATTCCCGCCGAGGTGAGCCCGGCGATGAGCGTCGCTTCCACCGCACCGATTCCTCCGGGCGTCGGAGCGACCGATGAGATGACCGAGCCGATCAGGTAGACGAGGGCAACCGACGTGAACGGTGGAGCGTCGCCGAACGCGAGCACTGACACCTGGAGGGCAAGCAGGTAGCCCATCGTGATCGCCGCCGAGCCACCGAAGAGCTTGACCAGGTTCATTGGATGACGGGCCGTTTCGGCTATGCCCTGGCCCGCCCGCTTCAGCGCCGGGACGAGCCGAGCGGAGAGGATCGCCCGAGACCTGGGTACGCCGGCCACGACGGCCACGAGTACAACGACGATCGCCGCCACCACGGTCACCGTGCCGGTAACGGGGATGTTGAACGACTTGAGGCCCGACGAGCCGGCCTGCGCGATGAACACGCCAAGCAGACTGAAATGCACCACAACACCGGCGACGGTGTCGACCCCGACCGCGGCCACAGCCAGCGCTGGATCGATACCGCGGCGCTGGAGGAATCGGGCGCCTAGCGCGAGCGCACCACCGGGCGCCGCCAATCCGACAAAAGAGGTGGCAAATTGCACACCGAGGTTCGGTCCGAACGGTAACCGGTCGGGCACCGAGCCCTCCAGCGCATACGCGGCACCGATATAGGTCAGGACCGACAGCCCAAGTGCGGCAGCGACCCACCCAAGGTTCGCCGACCGGGTCTTGCCCCACACGTCGCCGGCCCCGAGCAACTGGGGAACGATCGCCGACAGCCCGAGCGCCAACATGACGATCGACACGATCGTACGCGGCTTGATCCGTTCGAGATCTTCAACGGGAACTTCAGCTACACCCGTTACACGTTGCACCTCCCGACGAAGCGGCTCAAGACAGTTCGCCTCCTTCACCGCGGCCCGGGTCGAGCGCGACAGGGCAAGCGGCTGAAGCCGAGGGAGTGCGTGCGCCATACCCTCGGGGCCGATCGCCCGGAGTCCGGCGTCGACGGCGCGCTCCACGCCGAGTCGGGCCGCGGTTACCGCGAGCACCTCAGCGGTATCAGCCGCCAGCGTGCGCTCCGTGGCGCCAAGTTCGGCGGTAGAGAAATCGACGACCATGACGTTGCTGTCATCGTCGACCCACAGGAACTCGCCGTTGAGCCGGTGGTGGACCGTCTTGCTCGACCGCAACGAAACGACGACCTGCCAGGCCTTGTCGAGGAAATCAGCCTCGCGCTCGTGTGGTTCCAACCCGTCGATCGGCCGCATATGTTTGGCTTCGAAGGCGAGCAGCATGGCGTCGCCGGGAAACTCACTCACCACCGTGAGCCGGGGCGTGGGCACCCCGTCGGCATAAGCCTTGAGTGCACACAGGCCTTCGTGCTCGATGCGGTGACGGACGGCGACGAAGGGCCGCTCGTCGCCCACCTCACGGAAGCGGAGGTACCGGTACAGGCGCGCCGGAAGGCCGGCCGCCCACGACTCCGGGCTCGTTACTTTGACGAACAGCAGACCTTTGCTGCGGCACCGCGCCCGGAATGTCGCAATCCCCCGGAATGTCGCTTCCTTGGTTACCTCGACGGACTCGATGTCGTATCCGAAGCGGATCAGAACGTTGGCGACATCGCGTGCCTTCGGTCGCTGATTCGGGATGCCGACGAGGAAGTTGGTCAGTTGTGCTGCGCTCACCCCGATGGCGATCGCCATCAACATCGTCGACGGTTCCGGGATGGCGGTGAGAACGCGGGCTCCCACTCCTATGAGGAGCACAAAGCGTCCGATATTTCGCCAGCGCGCCGACCACCAGTGCGATTGCACGACCAGGCCGGCGCACAGGACGGCGAGCCCTTCCGTTGTCGGGAACGCCGCTCCGGAACCGTAGACAGCCGGGCTTGGGCGACCGACCCGCATCACGTCGTGGCCGACGAGGGCAGCCACGGCGAATGTGGTGATGACGGCCAAGGCGGCTGCAACGATCAGCCGCAGCAGACGTCGAAGGTTCTTCGTGACGAGGAGCGTCACGATGCCTGCGACCGACACGGCCACCGTGAACAGCTGAAATGATCCGGCGACGATGTCGAGGATCCAGGTCGGGAGACCCTGAAGGACGAGCAGGAACTGGGCTCCGAAGGTCGATGAGTCACCCCCGCTACCGACGAGTGGGATAAGACACAGGGCAACAAACACCCCGGCCAGACCGAAACGGATCGCCGACGTGGGCGAATGCACGGTCTCCGGTTGAACCGGTTCGACAATCGCGATCTCGGCCGACGGCGCAGGCGGCCCGGCTCCGGTCGAGGCCGTCGTTATCACGGCTGCGACGTTACCCCGCTGGGGGTGCCGCTGCCCGTCCGGGTCCGGGTCGGGCTGTCTCGGTCGGGGAAGTCCGGCGAAGTAGGCTGAGCCGGTGAATTTTTCGAAGGACCGAATCTCCCGCCTTGCCCTCCTCGATCGGGCGCTGACCAACGTGCCCGACGCCGACATCGAGAAGTTGCTCACCACGCTGCCCGAAGACCACGTTGACGCGTTGCACCAACTGGCGGGTTTTTCCCACGATCCCGAGGCCTCGACACTTGCCGCGCTTCGGACCGTCGCGACGAAGGGCCGGCTCAACGGCCAACTCGAGCAGATCTCGTCGATCCTGGCCGACACCTGCCTCGCCGACTGTATCGAGGTACTGGGCGAAAACTCCGACCTGCCGAGCGAGGAGAATCTTCGGGAGGTGCTGCCGGGTCTCGTCGAGCGTCATGGGCTCGGGATAACGCGCCTGATGCTCGCCGCCGCGATCGCAGGAGAAGCGCCGGCCTCGGTCATGCTGACAAAAGTCCTGAAGAACGACCCCGACTACGGCCTGCCGCCGGCTGTACCTCAGACGTTCGGAGTGGTGCCCACGCTGACCGCACCCGTAGACGCTGCGGAGCGCGAGCGGATCAAGGCCAGGCGCAAGGACGAGCAAAAGAAGAAGCAGGCGGCCGAAGCCCTCCGCCGTCAGCAGATCATGCAGTCGCGTCGTTCGTCGAACTAGCGCAACTGCCTCATTGCGTTCTGAGGCGGTATGGGTACACTAACAGGCTCCCAGGGGTGAAAAGTGCACCCACACCCCGCCGAATCAGAGGAAGCGGGCGCTTCAGCCGGTCGCTCGGGTGCGTCGTAGCAATGGGTCAAGGAGCGCAAGGGTCCGGTCGGCGATCCGCAAAACCCGTCCCGACGCACCGGGTGTCTCCGAGTCGATCAGGTTGCCCATAACGGAGAGCGTGATATCGGCGACGGTCTGCGTGCCGACCGCGAACTTCAGCCCGTTGCGGAGGATGAACGGATGACCGATGAGGAAGCTGAACCGCCGACCCGTGCGGAGGAACGCATCGAAGCGGGCCCCGATCTCGTGGTCGTAGCGGGCGGGAGCGGTTGACGGATCGTTGAGAAACAGGTCGGCGGCGAGCATGCCCGATTCCAGCCCGTAATCGATGCCTTCGCCGTTCATGGGGTTGACGAGGCCCGCCGCATCGCCGACCGCCACCCAACCCGGCCCGTGGCGACGCATGCTGCTCATCGGAAGCCGCCACGCCCTCGGCCGGTCGAGATATGGCCCGACGCCCCACGGGTCGCGGACCAGGTCGCGGTAGGAGTCGAGCAACTTGTTGAGGTTGAGCTTCTTGAAGCCTCGCATGGTCGAGAGCGCACCGACGCCGATGTTGACCGTGCCATCGCCGGCCGGAAACATCCAGCCGTAACCAGGCACAGGTGTGCCGAACTCATCCTTCAGCGTGAGGCTTGATTCGAGATGACGATCGGCGTGACGGGGCGACTCGACGTAGGCCCGGATGGCCAGGCCGAACGGCTCGTCGGCCACCCGGTCGGCGCCGAGGAGCCTCGCCACCGCGCCGGGCGCTCCGGTCGCCACCACGACCATGTCGGCGTTCCATGTCCGGCCGCGTGATTCGACGCCCGTGACCCGACCCGACGAGTCGACGACCGGCATGGCTTCATGCTGATAGAGCATTTCTGCGCCCGCTGATGCAGCCGACGCCATCAGGTAGGCATCGAGACCCTTACGCGGCCACACGGCACCGTATGCCGGGAAACGCGAGGTGGCCGGCCAGGCGAGTTCACGGGTCTTGCGTCCGGCGATCATGCGGAGGCCGTCGATGCGGTGCGCGTTGCCGTCGATGGTGAGCTTCAGTTCCTGCATGGCGCCCACGGCTCGGGGCGTGAGACCGTCGCCGCAGACCTTGTCGCGTCCGAAGGCACCCTTTTCGAAGACGGTTACCTTCGCTCCGGCATGGGCGGCCCGGATCGCGGCCGCAGCTCCGGCCGGTCCGCCGCCGATTACGAGAAGGTCTCTGGACTCCACCCGTTCATTCTCGTCGACGCGGTCCGCCTACCGCGAACACCTGTGACCAACGTTTCTGCGCACCGTTCCGCCGTACCAAGCAGATTTGATTGCCTGCCCGGCTGGTTGTCAGGTGCTTGCCGCAAACGAGTGGCGTTCCGACGTGTAGTGAGCTTCCGTTGCGGGTTTGGCAAATTCATCGAAATCTGGAATTCATCGAATCTGGAATTCCTTGACCGTGCCTTCCTTCAGAGTCTCGGCAAGACCACACTCCCATTGCTGAAAAGCGGTGTTGACAAAACACGTGAAGACACTCTCGTCGGTCTGTACGGTGGCTCTCGTCCGGTAGAAACTCTTCCAGGTCCAGGTGGCCTTGAACGGGTAGACATAGGTGCCGACCCTGCCGTTCCCGATATCTTGGAATGGAGCCCACTTCCGCCGGGCCTCCCCCTGGAACTTGAGAATGTCAACGGTTTGCGCCCCTTCACCTGAGACCTCAGACGGCTTCTCCCACAAGCACTGGATCAACCTCTTCATCAGTTCCGGTGATGGAGTTGACCCATTCTTCGAAGTTCGTTGCCGGGTGTCGCAACTCACGATGGCTCGATCAGCAAGAACGGTACCGTCGGGAGCCTCGTGCTTCTTCTTGGTGAGTGTTTGGGGGCCGGTATCAATGCCCTGAACCGGGCGAATGTACAACTGCGGAGAGCGAATTACGATACCGAAGACCTGGGGTATTTTACCGACTGGTGCATCAACGGCGAAGAAATAGATTTGATTCTCCACGTTAACCTCCACCGCAGTTGCCTTTTTCCAGATGCCTTTGGTCGGATCACTTTGTTGAATTGTGTCGATCTCAACGCGGTCCCCCACCCGGTACCGGGCTGGGAGCTGTTGGGCCCAAATTCTGGGTGTGAGGAGCAAAGAACATACGCCGATCAGGACCAGAATGCGTAGAGTAAACGACACGTTTGATGTTCGGTTTTGACATGTTTCCCGGTTCATAGTAATTCCTTCCTCTCGCGAAACAGCTTACAGGATCGTACGGTAATTTTCCTTATTGAGACCCGAGGTCCACAACTCACTCAACGAAGAAAGGCCGGAACATCAGACGCGAACCCACGTATGGTGGAGGGGCACTTCAGGGGTGAAGACGAAAATTGAGGTGGTTGGTTGCCTCAGATCGCACGATAGAAGCCGACGACGCTGTGTGCGTGATCGATGAAGCGCAGTTCGTCTTCGATGATCGGTGCCATGCGCTCCCGGTTCGAAAGTGCCCGACGATACGAGCCGAGATCGGGGTAACCGGCGATCGCCGCACCGGCGAAATGTCTGATCCCGCTACCGGTCAACGATGCTGCGGCGTCGCTGGCGGTGACGTCGGCGTGAAACTGTTTGTAGGGAGGCCCGGTGCGCGTCGGGCGAATCAGGTTCCCGTGTCGGTTCAGCCAGTGATCGATGAACTCATTATGCGACAGCAACGGGGAGGCTGCGACGAAGACCTGCAGGCGGTACGCATCCTCACCGCCCACGAACTCATGCTCCACGCCCGACAGAACTGCGCTCGACCCGTGATCGACCGACAGAGCCTGGTTGAGCTCATTCATCGCCGCCTGTATTGACACGTCGTCACCGCGTAACTCGACGATCGCGTCGAACGGAGCTTCCGCCATAAGGTCGGCATGAGCGGTTCCAACGGTTGCTCCCGGCACGGCGACGAATACGCCGGTCGAATCGGCGTTGGCCGAGCGGTTCAACGTTTTGGACACCATGTTGAGGTCGTCGACCAGCGTGCTGTCAGGACGCGGTTCGGTGGAGTTGACCCGGATGAGGAACTGCACGATGCGTGTCATTGGGCCGAGTATGGCAGTTTCGCTCCAGGTCATGTCGGTTGGGGGCCCGAAGCTCGCGTCGTGAACGGCCCGTTTGGGGGGTGGCCTGCTCGCTGAAGTAGAAAAGGTGCATGACAATGATCGTGATCACCGGAACCATTCCCACCCGCCCCGAGAAGCGGGAAGCGGCCATCGCCGCGATGGTCATCATGCAGGAGGCGTCGCTCGCCGAGGCTGGTTGTAACAAATACCAGTTCGGCTTCGCATCCCACGATCCGGCACTCGCAATGATCGTTGAAGAGTGGGTCGACCAGGCGGCGCTCGATGCCCATTTCGCCACCCCGCACATGGCCGCGTTCGGCCTCACGTTGCGCGATGTTGTCGCCGGTGCTGGTTCGGTCACCCGCTACGAAGTGTCAAGCAGCGGGCCGCTCCGCCCCTGAGTCAAGCCGGAGTGGGTGCACTTTTCGCCCCTGCCGGTCGAATAGTGCACCCTAACGACCGCTTCGCCGCTACCGCTTCGGGTCGAGGAGGAGCTTGCCCTGGACCTGCTTGTTCAAGATCCGCTGGTGGGCATCGTTGGCCTGGCCGAGGGGAAGGACCGCGAGGTCTTGCGAGGGCCCGCCGTCAAAGCGAAAATGCCACGCAAAATGATCGCACCGCCCGTTTCGATCCGGACGTTTCGATCTCGCCGGCCGCGACGCATTCTTTGAAAGTCTTTTCGCCGCGACGGATGGCGAGCAGAACCCGCGGGTCGGCGCCGATCGTCGCAGCGGTAACCGTTTCTTCCCGGGCGCGTCGGATCCGGGCATCGGAGGCCCGGACATCGAAGCTCTGCCCCCCGAGGACCACGCGGTATTCCTCGTCGGGATCCGGTACCGCGTCGGGTCGGTGGAACGCGGTGATGCCTGCGACCAGCGCGGCCCGTGGTTTGACAACGGTGTCAGCGGCCGGGGCCGGAAGCCGACCGGCTCCGAAACGGGCGAGGGCGCCGAGCACGGGCAGAATCTGACGTCCGGCGGCGGTCAAGACATACACCGTTCGGGCCGCCGGTGCCGGTAGCTCCTCGCGCGATACGAGACCTGATTCTTCCAACGCGCGAAGGCGTTCGATGAGCAGATTGGGGGCGAGGCCCGCGAGTGATTCCCGCAGATCGGTGAAGCGTTGTGGGCCGAAGGAAAGGTCGCGCAGGATCAACAGAACCCAGCGGTCGCCGATCTCGTCGAGCGCGTGGGCGACGGGGCAGTACTGGCCGTAGGTACGAGGAGCCACGGACCGAGTGTAGGCGAGGTAAGCTGGGATGTATAGAAAAAAAATGTTCTAGTTGAGAAAATAAACTAAACCCGTGTAACGTGAGGTCATGGCTTCCACCGTGAAGGTTCGTTCCCCCTGGGTCGTGTTTGCGATCGCCGCCACCGGCGGTTACATCACCACGCTCGATCTGTCGATCGTCAACGTTGCCTTCGCCGAGATTGCGAAGACCTACTCATCGGCGAGCCGCGCCGATCTCTCATGGATCGTGACGATCTACAACATCATGTTTGCGTCGCTGCTCATCGTCGGCGGACGCACCGCCGACCGGTGGGGTCGCCGGAACGTGTTCATGTGGGGCGCAGCGGTGTTCGGGGCCGGTTCGGTCATGTGCGCGGTCGCTCCCAGTCTTCCGCTGCTGGTCGTCGGTCGTGGTGTTCAGGGTCTCGGGGGTGCGTTTCTGACCCCGGCGACGCTCGGCCTGCTCCTCGGCGCATTCCCGCCCGAGCGACGGACCCAGACCGTGTCGTTGTGGGGTGGCGTCACGGCCCTCGGCGTCGCGTCGGGCCCGACCCTCGGGGCACTTCTGATCTCACAGTTTGGATGGCGCTCAGCGTTCTGGATCAACGTGCCCGTCATCCTCGTCGTCATCGCCGCCGGACGTTTGCTGCTGCTCGAGTCACCCCGGGAACGGTCGGTCAGCCGTCCCGACTACCTCGGCGCGGTCATGATCACGATCGCACTAGCGGGGCTGGCACTCGGGATATCCGAGTCGGAGCGGTGGGGGCTCGGTGACCTCCGGACGGTCTCTTGCCTTGTATTCGCCGTAGCCCTGGTACCGGCCTTCATCCGTCGACAGGCCCGGCACCCCGAGCCGATCGTGGATCTTTCGCTCTTCCGGTTCCGATCGTTCGCGGTGGCAAACATCGCGACGATGCTGTTCTTCGTAGCGTTCTCGGCGTTCGTACTGAACAATGTGCTATTCCTCCGGACGGTCTGGGGTTACTCCGTGCTCCGGGCCGGCATGGCCTCGTGCCTGTCACCGTTGACGGTCGCCGTGGTGTCGGGCTTCGCCGGCAGGCTCGCCACCAAGAGGGGCTTTCGCCCCCTGCTTCTCGGCGGGCCCGTCCTGTTCTCGATGGGTATAGCCGGCGAGCGTTTTCTTCTCGACGCGACGCCGAACCTCGGCCTCTGGTTGATGCTCGCAGTGTTCTGCGGTGCCGGAATCGGTTCTACCATCCCGGTACTGTCCTCGGCGGCCGTGTCGACGCTCGCCCCGCAACGCTTTGCGGTCGGTAGCGCGATCAACGGGACCTTCCGTCAGGTCGGTTCGGTCATCGGCGTGGCCGTCCTCGTTGCGGTGCAGGGCCGTCCGGGAAATCCGGTTGCGGCTCTGGCCAGCTACCGACGCGGATGGGTGCTGGTCATGTGTGCCGCACTCGCCTCGGCCCTGTCGTCGTTTCGGCAGCCCCGTCCGGTGGCCAGAGGCGGAGTGGGGGGGGGTTTTTTTACACCCCCGGGGGTAATTAAACCCCAAACACCCCCCCCCCCCCCGCGCCCCCCCCCCACCGGGGGGGGGGCG
>JANMZO010000276.1:0-1627 GCA_031383405.1 Acidimicrobiia bacterium
GTCGCAGTACAGGGGAACCCGGTGGCCCAGACCGCCACGGTACGGTTCGATCCGACCCTTACCACGCCAGCCGATCTCCAGCAATGGATCCGAGAGTGCGGATACCACTGCGCAGGTCTCTCCGTCCCGAACCATCTCTGCGACCCACTGCTTGTGCCTGTCGCTTCAAAAGATCGGGCCGGCCCCGGTGACACTGCTGAACCCGCAGTTAGTCACCACGACATGCACAGCCACGACATGAGCATTGGCGACCCGTCCCACGATGGGATGAGTCACGGCCCGATGAGTCACGGCGACGAATCGGTAGGCGCAGCACCCGCGATGTCCCCCAACGACGCCACAGGTCACGGCGGTCACGGCGACAAATCGGTGGGAGCGGCTCCGGTGATGTCACCTCACGACGCGATGGGTCATGGCGGGCACGGTGGGATGTCGATGGACTCGATGGTGGCCGACATGAAACGTCGATTCCTCGTCGCTGCGGTGTTCTCGATTCCGATCCTTCTGTGGTCACCAATCGGCCGCGACGTCCTGAACTTCCACGTCTCCGCACCGTTCGGCCTACGAGACGATGTGTGGTCGCTGCTACTCAGCCTGCCGGTGGTGTTGTGGTCATCGTCGATCTTCTTCGACGGTGCGTGGCGTGCCTTACGGGCACGGACACTCGACATGATGGTCCTCGTCGCCGTAGCGATCGGTGCCGGCTGGGGGTACTCCGTCGCGGTGACACTCACCGGTGGCGGTGAGGTCTTCTACGAAGCGGCCAGCGTGCTCGCCGCCTTCGTCTTGCTGGGGCACTGGTTCGAGATGCGCGCCCGAGACGGTGCCAACGAAGCCATCCGGACACTGCTCAACCTTGCACCCCCCGTTGCGTTGGTGATCCGTAACGGTGAACCGGTCGAGGTACCCACCGCCGAGGTCGTGGTCGGCGACGTGCTGCAGGTCCGCCCCGGAGCGAAGATCGCCGTCGACGGTGTCGTCGAAGAAGGAACCAGCGACGTCGACGAATCGATGGTCACCGGCGAAAGCCTCCCGGTACGCAAAGAGCCCGGCTCAGCCGTCATCGGTGCCACCATCAACACCGACGGCATACTCCACGTACGCGCCACCAAGATCGGTGCCGACACGGCGCTCGCCCAAATCGTCAAACTCGTTCAAGAAGCACAGAACTCCAAGGCGCCAGGCCAACGACTCGCCGACCGGGCCGCGTTCTGGCTCGTGTTCGTTGCCCTCGCCGGCGGTCTCGGCACGTTCGCCGCGTGGGCACTCTTCAGCGACCGCCCGCTCCGGGCAGCACTCCTGTTCGCCATCACCGTGGTCGTCGTTACCTGCCCAGACGCACTCGGACTAGCGACCCCAACCGCAATCATGGTCGGCACCGGCCTCGGAGCACAACGCGGAGTTCTCTTCAAGACCGCGACCGCATTGGAAGCCGCAGCGCACCTCGACGTCGTGATCATGGACAAGACCGGCACGTTGACGATGGGCAAGCCCGAAGTCACCGATGTGCTCGTCGACGAAATGTCCCGCCTCGACGTGCTCGCGTACGCCGCAGCACTCGAACGCCAGTCCGAACATCCTCTCGGCAAGGCCATCGTCGCCGCCGCCGACACCGAACAAGCGTCGC
>JANMZO010000315.1:0-6232 GCA_031383405.1 Acidimicrobiia bacterium
GCGAGCGGGGTGGACCCCAAGGCGGGTTAGGGAGTCCGAACCAACGGGTCAGGTGAGCGGGGCCGCTGCCTGGGCTATCGCAGATACGCTCTCACACGAAACGCGGAGTCAAATCGACGGACGGCTCCGATCGGCAATAAAACGCAGACGGTGTCAACCCAGCCAGGCCCGGAGCGACGGTCGAGAGGCTTTCTTCCAGGCTGAGTCGACCGACCTGCGAAGTGTGGTCCGCTTTTCCTGTTCCGAAGCGATCAGCAGCCCGGCGATCAACCCAACTTCCGCTTTCGCCTGGGTGAGATTCCTCAGCCAGGCCTCAGTAATTACGGTGTCCTGATAGTCCCCGAGCACAGTCTGCAGCTCTTTGATGGCAAGCGCGAAACGCCTGGCCTGACTTCCACAAACAGCGGAAGCGGCCTCCGCTGCATAGCGACAACGTTTTGCGAGGATCCGCACATCGTGAAAATCTTCATCCCCTGAATCAGCCCTTAGTTCTTCTGCCTCGCCTTTCAGCTGCTTCCAGGGTTTTCGAACGAGACCCGGGAGGGCCTGCGATGCCAAACGATCGTCCGGGACATCCCCGTTCCCATCCTCCCCGCCATCGGTTGCGGCTAACGGGGGGTTCGCAGCTCCAGCGATCAGTGTCTCGAGAAGGTCAAGGTACCGCGGGCCCGAAATGCCCTCGAGCATCTGCTTCCGTGCCACGGTTCTCTGCTTTTCAAGCATGACAAGGAGAAGACCCCCCGATATTGCGTCACGTTCGCTCAGCAAACCGACCTCCGTCGTAAGCCGTCCCTTCAGGACGTCGAGGTCACGTACGGCTCCGACAACTTCTCCGAGCCATCGAAGCTCAGACCGCACCGCCTCCACCCATGGACGTTCAAGGACATTTCGAAACGTTCGAAGGTCGGAGCGCAAACGGCGGGCTGCGACACGGAATTGGTGGAGGTCTTCGAGTTCGAGATCAAGACGCGTGCCCGCATCGAAAGCGATAAGTTCACGTACCGATTTGCTGATGGCGGCACCAACGACCTCGCCCATGCGGGCCTTTCGGCCGCACACGCGCACGACGACCACCGGTTCGTCGAGGGCGGGAGTTCCCACTACGCGAGCGAGTTTGGACAGCGAGGCGTCGTCGGAGCGCCAGCCAGCGGCACGCAAGCGGACGCGAACCGCCTTCAACAGGTCAGCACCGACGTCGGTTGTACCCAACTCCACCTCGACCTCATGAAACTGCGAACTCGATCCCCCCGATTGGCCCAGCACCTCGTCGTCGCAGATCGTCGCCACGACGACTCCGCGCGAAACGAGGCGTGATACAGCCCTTTTGGTGCGGATCTCAGCGATCGGCACCAATTTCGACCGTCTGCTGTATGCCGTGACGGCGTTAACGGCCGCTGACGGCACGATGCTCGGTTTCCCGTCGAAGCCGATCTCGCGACGGCTGAGCAAACCGTCGGCGAACGCAACCGGAAGCTTAAGTGTCCACGTCGGCCCTGACTCTCCCGTTCGCGATCGAAGCGTGATGCCGCTGCGAAGCAACGAAAGGTCGGGAGTGTCGTAGTACACCGCCACAAGATCGAGCTGTTCCGTTGGGCTGACCGTTACTCCGTCGACAACGCCGTTTAGATCGGGGAGCCCGACATCCGGATCCGCCAACAGTTTCATTTCGCGCTCGAATTGCATGTTGACCTTTTGACGGCTCACACTGACCCCTTTCGATGCGGCCACACCAGCACCGGGCGCCGATTGTAAACTTTGTTACCGGGTCATCAAGTTGGGAACCCGTGCGAATGCTGCCGTTCAGCCAGTGTTCAGTGTTCGTTCTTCAGCTATTAACGATTTGTTCGCCCGGCGTTTTCTAGTTTCGGAGAATGCCGTTGAGTGCCAAGGCGTCGGCTGTTTGCGGCTACCGAAAATCAGTGGTCTACCGGTGCGTTCAGCCAACCCCGGATTCCCTCGGTTCCAAGCTCGAGAAACAGCGACTTGTCAACCCCGGAAAGTTCAAGCGCCAAACGGGCCAACGTGCGCAACTCCTCAAGCGCCAGGAACTGTTCTTGACAGGTCATGGCGAAGAACTCGACCGTTTCGTTCACACCGTCACCTCGTAAGGCACCGACCGTCCAAGCAACGGATCGATCCACCGTCCGAGGGTCCAGCACCCAGCCGGACGATGCCGAGCGCTCGACATCGTGAACTTGTTGGATTGTTTGCACCATTACACCCTGCGGACAAAATATACGATGAGGACGACCAGCAGAACTGTCATCAAAAAACCGCCACCTACATACATGTCAAACTCCTTTATGGTTGTGAATCAGGAAACAGTCGATACCCGCTTTCCACCCTTTTAAACCGTGCGCGGCGAATTCGAACCTGCATGGCGAGTCCGGTCACGGGTTTTACCGAACCGGGGCTCGATGCAACCCTGAATTCGTTTCGGCGGAATCGGCGTGAAAGCATTGGAGCACCCGCCTACACCATGCCTGGCCATCACGCGCGCCGACGAAGCGATGCACCAATGGAGATAACCATGAACGACCGGTTCCCTACCACCTCACCGACCGGTGACGATACTCCCGCTCCGGGCGTGGGAGCATCCGGTCTTGCCATAGCCGACACGCCGGGCGCACTTACCCCGGAATGGCTGACGGCCGTGCTCAGGAACCAGGGCAGTATCGGAAACTCCTGCGTGGTGGAAATCGACATCCGGCCACTCGGGACCGGTCAAATGTGTGACAGTTTTCGGGTCGGACTGACCTACGACGCCGGGGCCGGCGGGCCACGGTCACTCATCGCGAAGCTGCCGGCTGCTGACGAAACCAGTCGGGCTACAGCCAAAGCTATGCGCAATTACGAAAAGGAGGTCCGCTTCTACCAGGTGATCAAGCCGACTCTCGCGGCGCGCATCCCCATGGCGTACTACGCGGACATCGACCCCGAAACCGCGAGCTTCGCCCTCCTCCTTGAAGATCTTTCGCCGGCGACGCAAGGCGATCAACTCAAGGGCTGCACGCCGGAAACCGCCGAGGCGGCCATCACGCAGTTGGTGCCGCTCCATGCCGCCCGCTGGAACGATCCGACACTGCTGCAGTTTGATTGGCTCGTAGGCGACCCCGAGGAGGGGCGCGGCCGCATGCGCGAGATCCTCCCGCTGTTCTGGGCCGGCTTTCAAGACCGCTACCGTGATCACATCCCGCCCCATGTGCGCGAGGCCGGCAACATTCTGCTCAACCATGTCGACGCCTATCTGGCCCCCAGGGCCGGACCCACCACAATTATCCACAACGACTACCGCCTCGACAATCTGCTGTTCACGCCGGGCCCGAACAGCGACGTGGCTGGCATTGTTGACTGGCAGACGTGCAGCGTGGGTCCCGGGCCCCGGGATGTCGCCTACTTCATCGGGGCCGGGCTCCTCCCTGATGACCGGGGTGAAAACGAAGATCGACTCGTGCGGTCGTATCACGACGGTCTCGTTCACGCAGGAGTCGCCGACTACTCCTGGGACCGATGTTGGCACGACTACCGTGTCGGCACGTGGGCCGGGCTTGTGATGGCCATGGCAGCGTCGATGCTCGTGGAGCGCACGGTGCGCGGCGACGAGATGTTTCTCTGCATGGCCGACCGTCATGCACGTCATGCTCTTGACCTCCAAGCCGTTGATGCACTGACCTGAGTTTCGTTCCCAATCAGACGATCCGGACAGAGTACCTACCCGAACTAAGCGCACGTAGTATTTCTTGAGTGTGGTGCGCATCGCGCGTTTCCATCAGAACATCGAACTCGGCACCCTTGGCGGGGACGTCGAGTGCTAGCCGGTTGTGGGCCACCTCGAGAATGTTGCCACCCATGGAACCTATGGTTGTCGCCACCCCTGCGAGCAGGCCGGGCCGGTCGTCGCCGACTACACGGAGCCGCACGATGCGCTGCTCCCGAACCAGTGCCCGCGTCAGAACCGATGCAAGAAGCCGGGAGTCGATGTTTCCGCCGCAGAGAACGAGCCCGACCGTCGTGCCGTGGAAACGTTCGGGATACGCGATGAGTGCCGCCAACCCCGCCGCACCGGCTCCTTCGGCGACCGTCTTCTCGACGGTGCAGTACAACGTGATCGCCTGCTCAAGATGGGATTCCTCAACGAGAACTACGTCGTCGACGACCTGTCGGGTTATCTGAAACGGCAAACGGCCTACCCGGCTCACCGCGATGCCTTCAGCAATGGTCGCCCCGCCACTGGTGGCCGCCGGGTCGCGGCCCGCCCGCTCGGCTACGAGGGAGGGATACATGGAAGTTTGCACCCCGATCACCCCGATATTGGGTTTCAGTGCCTTCGCCGCCACCGCCATCCCGGAAATGAGTCCACCGCCTCCAACCGGAACAACGAGCGTGTCGATCTCGGGGGCGTCTCGTAGCATCTCGAGAGCGATCGTTCCCTGCCCGGAGATGACATCAGCATCGTCGAACGGATGCAGAAACACGAGCCCTTCACGGCGTTTCAGATCGATCGCGAAGTCGCTCGCTTCGGTCAGAGACTCACCGTGGAGTATGACTCTGGCTCCGTGTTTCCGGGTGTGTTCGACCTTGGTGATCGGAGTGGCCACCGGCATCACGATCGTGGCCGGAATTCCGAGTCGGGCGGCGTGGTAAGCCACGCCCTGGGCGTGGTTTCCCGCCGACATCGCCACAACTCCGACGGACCGTTGATCGACTGAGAGCAGAAGGAGTTTGTTCAGCGCGCCGCGTTCTTTGAACGAGGCGGTGAACTGCAGATTCTCAAACTTCACGAAGACGCGGGCCCCGGTTATCTCCGAAAGTGTCTGCGAGTGAAGCATCGGCGTGCGGATGACCGACCCGTCGATGCGGGCGGCGGCTGCGGCGATCGACGCCAGGGTCACGGGCAGCGGCGTGGCCCGGTCACTCACAACAACCAACCCGGATCCGTAGGGCCATCCTGCGAGGATCCGAATGACCCGCACCCTCGCGGCCCGCACCCCTATGGCCCGCAGTCTTCCTGGCAGGGGATCGGGTCACACCACTGACTGTAGCGATTCGGGCAAGCGGTCGTTAACCGTAACCTGCGGGTCTCCGGTACCGTCGACGTTCTGAGACGGGCTGGCCGGCTCACCATCTCTCGGGTCTGCAGCTCTTAATGCAGCCAGTTATCAGTAGCGTACAGTTCGCAGTACTTTGGAACAATGCGCAAGTTCACCGTAGCGATAGTCACTGCGGGGCTCACGACGTGCCTGTTCCTGTCCGCGTGCGGCTCGTCGGGGTCCTCGTCCAAGGACACGAAGAGCAGTCCATCGGGCCCTGCAAGCGCAGATCCAGGCGCGGCTGAAGCGATCCGCAGGAACGCGAACTTCGTGTGCCCTGATGCAGCCGGCTCGGCTGGCGCGGACCGTTCGGGTCCGGCGAACGGTCGCCTACAGATCAACACGACCGTGGCCCCGATCACGTCGATCGTCGCAAACATCGCCGGCGACAGGGCCGACGTGTTCGGCATCGTGCCCGAGGGAACGAACAGCCACACCTTCGAGCCCAAACCGAGTGTCGCCGAACGATTCTCCAAAGCCGACATCATCTTCACGAACGGGCTCTCGCTGGAGGATCCAACGAAGGAACTGGCGACGCAGAACATGCCGTCCACCGCACAGAGCGTGGAGCTCGGCTCGATCGTGTTGACCCCCGCCGACTACATTTACGACTTCTCGTTCCCCCGCGACGGCGGCAAGCCCAATCCGCATCTCTGGACAAATCCTCCGATGGCGAAGTGTTACGCCGTGATCGTCGGCAGCGTCCTCGCCAAAGCGGATCCGGCCAACGCCTCGTACTACCGGGCCAACACGGCTGCGTACACGGCAAGGGTCGACGAGCTCGACACCAAATTCCGTGCCGCCAGCGAGACCGTCGCCCTACAGAACCGCAAGCTGCTGACGTACCACGACGCCTACGCGTATTTCGCGGCGTACTACGGATGGACCGTGATTGGCGCAATTCAAGTGTCTGACTTCGAGGAGCCGACGCCGAAAGAGGTCGCTGACCTCATTAACCAGATCAAAGCTGAAAACGTCCCTTCGATCTTCGGCTCCGAAGTATTCCCGAGCCCGGTTCTGGCCCAAATAGGAAAAGAAGCAGGAGTGAACTATGTCGACACGCTTCGAGATGACGATCTGCCCGGCGCGCCGGGCGACCCCGACCACTCGTACCTCGGCCTGATGAAGTTCGACTTCGTCAC
>JANMZO010000328.1:0-4491 GCA_031383405.1 Acidimicrobiia bacterium
CAAATCTGCGTCGTCGGCACCGCAGAGTTCGCGGGCCGAATGCATCGACAGCATTGCGCAGCCGACGTCGACGGTCGCGATCCCCAGTCGGGTCGCCGTGATTGGACCGATGGTGGAGCCGCACGGCTGGGAGTTCTTCGATACGAAGACCTGGTGGGGCACCCCGGCCCGATCGCACGCGGCAGCGAAGAACGCAGCGGTCGTGAGCCGACTACTCCGAGTCGGCTTTCGAGGTTGACCGGGATCGCCCGGCAGGGGAGAAGGCGGGTGGACGCTGCGTCGCTCAGCACTTCTGTCCCCATGCCATGCGCATGCGACGACTGCGCATAACTCGACGGACGCGACGCGGTCCTATAACGTCGTTACAGGAGGCAGTCGATGGACTTCGACCTGGTGATTCGCAACGGCACCGTCATCGACGGTTCAGGGCTTTCGTCGTACCGGGCCGATGTTGCTGTCATCGGTCACCGGATCGCGCAGATCGGGCGTGTACGGGGACGGGGACTCCGGGAGATCGATGCCGAAGGGCACGCCGTCACGCCGGGTTTCATTGATGGGCACACGCACATGGATGCGCAGGTTTTCTGGGATCCGCTCGGTACCTCTTCGTGCTGGCATGGCGTTACGACGGTGGTCATGGGGCACTGCGGGTTCACGCTCGCTCCGTCGTCGAAATCACAACGCCACCTTGTCGTTAGGAATCTGGAGCGGGCGGAAGACATCTCGGGTGCAGCAATGGAGGCCGGCATTGACTGGACGTGGACAACGTTTGCCGAGTATCTCGACGTGGTCGACGCATTGCCGAAAGGGATCAATTACGCCGCTAATGTCGGCCATAGTGCGCTGCGCACGTTCATTATGGGGGAGCGGGCGTTTGAAGTTTCGGCGCCCGCCTCCGAGGATGATCTGGACGCGATGGAGTCCGAGCTGCGCGATGCGCTGCGGGCGGGAGCCTACGGGTTCACTACATCGAGGACCCATCACCATGAAACGTCCGACGATCGGCCAGTGGCGTCGCGGCTCGCTTCGTGGGGTGAGGTGCGTCGCCTCGTTCTTGCCATGGGTGACGAAGGTGCGGGTGTCTTCCAGTTGGTTGAGGACCCACCCATGCCCGATGAGCGCGCAGAACGTGATGCCCGGATGATTGATCTCGCGGTGGAGTCGGGCGTCCCGTTCGCCGTCGGAGCAACGGGTGGCAGTCCCCGGTCGCTGGCACTGATCGACGCAACACTCGCCGCCGGTGGGAGGATGTTCGGGCTGACTCACTGCCGGGGCATCGGGACGTTGTCATCGTTCCGTTCACAGTTGCCCTTCGACTCACTCCCGGCATGGAAGGAGCTGCGCTCTAGGAGCTTCGAGGAATTGAGGTCGGCGTTGGTCGATCCGGCGCTTCGCGAACGTCTCGTCCGGACAGCTCACAACGGCGAATACGGCAAGGCAATCGGCGGGCAGGCCCGGCGCCCCGACTTTGAGCGGCTCCAGGTGATGGCTCGGCCCGTGCCACCGCACCTGAGCGTTGCTGAAGTGGCGCGAGCCCGAGGGGTTGACCCGGTCGAAGCGATGATCGATCTGGCGCTTGAAACTGACTTCCACCAGTTCTTTGTTCAGACCAACACCCCCTTCGATCGGGACGCGGTGAAACGAGCGATGCAGCATCCGGCCACCGTCATGGCATTTTCCGATGCCGGCGCGCACGTGAGCCAAATGTCTGATTGCTCGATCCAGACCCATCTTCTCGCTCACTGGGTCCGGGACTCGGGTGACTTCACCCTGGAGGAAGCGATACGTATGCTTACGTTCGCGCCGGCCCGAGCCTGGGGCTTTCACGGACGGGGCTTGTTACGGGAGGGCCTTGTGGCTGACATCAACGTGTTTGATCCGAAGACGGTAGGGCCCGACATGCCGGTCGTTATGCATGATCTGCCGTCGGGCGCACGCCGCCTGAAACAGACCGCGACAGGGTTCTTGGCCACCGTCGTTGGCGGTGCAGTGGTGCATGAACGGGGCCAACACACCGGAGCCCTTCCAGGTCAGCTGATTCGGGGTCCCCTGTCTGCCCGCAACTTCGAGAAAGGTAGGTGAGGATACAAATGGATGGACAGTCCACGACCGCGCTTCCGTGGATCATCAGCGTCGACGATCATGTCGTTGAACCACCGAACGTTTGGATGGATCGGCTGTCGGCGGCCGATCGGGAGCGTGGCCCCAGAGTGGTGCAGGACACGTGTTTGTCGGTGGCGGATCCAATGACCGGAGCGGTAAAATACACCAAGGGCGGTGACGGACCGATAACGGACTGGTGGATGTTCGAGGATCTCGTGAAGCCGATTCCCATGGTCGTCGCCTGTGCCGGGATGCCGTTTTCGGATCACACGATCAACCCGATCGCGTTCGCCGACATGCGACCGGGTTGTTACGATCCGGTGGCTCGCCTGCTCGACATGGACATCAACCGAACTGAGCGATCCCTCTGTTTTCCGTTCATCACCCGCTTCGCCGGGCAGATGTTTCTCGATGCTCAAGACAAGGGCCTCGCCCTTCGGTGTGTGAAGGCCTACAACGACTGGATGATCGACGAATGGAGTGCCGGGTCGGGCGGCCGCCTTATCCCTCTGTGTCTGATCCCTCTCTGGGATCCGGTCGCGGCCTCGGCAGAAATTCGTCGCAACGCCGCCCGGGGATGCCGGGCGATCACCTTCACCGAGATGCCTCACCATCTTGGGTTGCCGTCGATCCACGACCCAAACCGCTACTGGGACCCGGTCTTCGCAGCGTGCAACGAGACCGGCACAGTCATATGCATGCATATCGGTTCCGGGTCAAAGATGGCGGAAACGAGCCCCTTCGCCCCCAGGGCCGCAGCGATAGCCCTGACGTTCAGTTATGCCCAGATGTCGTTGGTCGAGTGGCTTACGTCCGGCTTACTCGTGCGGTTCCCGAAGCTGAAGATTGCCTATTCGGAGAGTCAGATCGGGTGGATGCCGTTTGTGCTCGAGCGCCTCGACAAGGTCTTCACCCACTCCGGATACGCAAGCCTCGACCCGATCATCACGGAGCCTCCGAGCACCTACGTAGCAGGCCGCGTGTACGGCTGCTTCTTCGACGACGACACCGGGATCGCGAACCGGGATGCGATTGGCATCTCGCAGCTTGTTTTCGAGATCGATTACCCGCACCAGGACACGACATGGCCGTATACCAACCTGTTGGTGGAGAAGATGGCGACGCAGCTCACTGCCCCTGAGCTTGAGCGGGTGCTGCGTTTGAACGCACTGGAGATGCTCGGAATTGATTGACAGGAACTGGTCGGGGAACGAGGTGCCGGGTGGCTGATGATGTGCGCCTCGGTGTGATGCCGGTCTTCAAGAAGGGCTTCGCCGACAACGCCAGTTATGTCCGCGAATTGGTCGGGATGCTTGAGGAGGAAGGGGTTGAGTCGATCTGGGCGGTCGAACATGTGATTATGGCGAAGAATTACGAGCCCCGTTACCCCTATTCGCAGAGCGGGCGGATGAGCGGCGCAAGGGATGTGCAGATGCCTGATCCGCTTGAGTTTCTGTCGTTCGTCGGAGGGTGCACCCATCGCCTACGTCTCGCCACCGCGGTCGTCGTCGCTCCACTCCACCAACCGGTAGTGCTAGCGAAGCGGGTTGCCACCCTTGATGCACTGACGGACGGCCGGGTCCTGTTCGGTGTCGGGAGTGGATGGCAGAAGGAAGAGTACGAGGCGTGCGGTGTGCCGTATGTTGACCGTGGTCTGCGACTGGATGAGGTGATCGCCGCCATGCGGGAACTGTGGCAGCCCGGGTACCGAAGTTTCAAGGGCCGGTACGTTTCCTTCGACAATATCGATCCGACGATTCTCCCTTTCCGATCCGGAGGGCCGCCCATCATTATCGGAGGATCAAGTGAGGTTGCCGCGCGCCGTGCCGGCCGGGTCGGTGACGGGTTCTTTCCGTACGTTATAGGACCTGATGATCTCGACGAACGTGTCGGTACCATTCGAGCTGAGGCTGAACGACACGGCCGCGACCACCGCGCCATTGAGATCATGGCGTGGCCGGGTAGTTGGCAACCGGGCGGCTCACTCGACAGCGAACTTCTCCGTCGGTACGTGGACGTCGGCTGCTCGCGCCTTGTCGTGTCAGTGCAGGAGTCGGGAAGCACGGATATTGCGGTGATCCGAAATTTTCTCAGAAGCGTGCGGGCGGCACTACCGACGAGACGGTGAGGTTCGTCGACGTGCGCACGACGGGCCGGGGGGTCTACTGTCCCCATTCGGTCGCTGCGATCTCCGCGACCACCCCGGCGCAGTTCTCGGGCGATGAAGGGCTCGGTGTCGGAATGCGCAGGCGCTCGGTGGTGAGGACGCCCTTTTTGAGGTTGACGGGTGCTCCTTTGATTCCCGAGCCGCCGATGTCGATTCCGAGCACGGTGTTCACAGTCATAACCTCAGAGGCTAACGGTCCCGGTAGTAGCTTGATAGTGCGC
>JANMZO010000304.1:0-4142 GCA_031383405.1 Acidimicrobiia bacterium
GCGGTGTCGGGCACGTCGAGGTGATCGTGCCCGACACCGGACCAATCGCCGCGAAGCGGCCCCCCTGTTCGCAGGCGATGCGGTAGGCGAGCATGGCCCCGTTGGAGATGCCCGTGGCATAGATGCGCCGGGGGTCGGCCGCCCGGGCTGCGACGAAACCATCGATCACCGCAGTTACGAAACCGACATCGTCGACACCACCGGCAGCCGGGGGGCCACAACACGAACCTGCGTTCCACGCATGACCGATCGCCACATCGGTGCCCTCGGGATACACGACCGTAAAGCTCTCGCGATCAGCCACGTCGTTCCAGCCGTACGCCGACTCGGCCTGCTCGGCGCCGCCGAGGCCACCATGGAGAACCACGACAAGCGGACCACCCGGAGTCAGGCCCGGCGGGCGGTGCACGACGTAGCGTCGGTCGAGCCCACCGAAGCGCATGGTTTGGGGGCCGCTGGTGACACTGAGCGAAGGAGCGGAGGACAGGGGCAGCGATGTCGCCGCCTGACGGGAGGCTGCGGGACGCGTGGTGGACGGGATTGTGGTGGACGGGATTGCGGTGGACGGGATTGCGGTCGCGGATGTTCCAGACGCCGGCCCGACGGTCCATAGGTCATGGCCTGCGCGTCGGACGCAGCGCAGCATCACCGACCCGGAACGGCGTACCGTTCCGATCTCGCTCCGGGCGCACGGACGATCGGCGCGCGCCACGCTGGCCCGAGCGGGCGGACCCGCCACGATCAACGCGCTGAGGCCGGCGACCACCGTCGCAACGACGCCGCGTCTTCGATGCGGGAGCGATGACACACAAGTTCCCTGTTACGAGCGAAACGCCAGGGGCAGCGTCTCGAATGACCGGATCGAGTTGTTGTAGCGGCGGGTCGGCCGGCCGACAAGTTCGATCTCGCGCGCATGTCGTGCGACCGCCCCGAGTACCGCCTCGCCCTCCATGCGGGCCACGACCTGACCGACACAGACGTGAATGCCGAAGCCGTACCCCACGTGGCCGACGGTGCGACGCCGGAGGTCATACACGTCGGGGTTCTCAAACCGACGTTCATCGCGGTTCGCTCCGGCGAGTAGCAGCAGGACCTTCTCACCCGCAGGGATCGTAACCTGACCTATTGTCGCCGGCCGGGTTGTGGTGCGGAAGAACGTCTGGATCGCACCATCCCAGCGGATCGCCTCCTCGAACGCGACCCGGGCCAACGACGGATCGGCTCGCAGCGCCGTCCACTGCTCAGGGTCGGAGGCCAACGCCCAAAGCGCCGCACCGATTGCAGCGATTGTCGAATCGACGCCTGCGCTCAAAAAGGACCGAAGCAGCAGACCGGCTTCATCGTGGGTGATTTCTCCGCGATCAGCCGCTTCGTAAATCTGCGCTCCAAGGCCGGTGGGTGTGAGGGCTGACCTCGAACACTGGGCCATGATCCACTCGCGGGTCTCGGTCATGCCGGCCATTCCCTGGTCGAAGAACTCGTTGCGGGGACCGAAGGAATTGAAGACCATATTGCCGTACGCGATCAGATGGTGCCGGTCGTTCGGGGTCACCCCGACCGCATCGGGAAACACCGTCAACGGGAACAGCCTTGCCAACCCACTGACGCCATCGAACTCCCCGGCGTCGACCAGAGGCTCAACAAGATCATCAGCGCACTTCGTAAATGCCTCACCCATCACTTTCACATTCGCGGGCGACAACACGTCGGCCAGCACCTTGCGGGCCTTTGTGTGCTGCGGGGGATCGGCTTCCAAGATGACGCTCGGCGGCCGCCACGGCGTCTCCTTGCGGAAGTCGCTCAACCCGACACCGGCACCCGAGCAGAACGTCTCGTGATCGCGGAGCGCGGCACTTACCTCCGCGTGCCGGGTCACCGCCCAGACATTGTGCGCGCGTAGATACACGACTTCTCCGAGATCACGCAGCTCCCGCAATCGCGGCCACGGGTCATCGATGAACTCCCGGCTGAACGGATCGATGTCACTCGCAGCAACAGTCGTATTCGTCATGCATTCGACCTTCCTGTCAGGCTCGGCACCGTCGACACGCTTGACACCGATGCCCGATAGTACGCGTTTTTCCGTAGGCCGTACCCAGACCTGACGTCGACGGTTCCGAGTCGACGGCCGACACCCCGGCGCCGCCACACGGTCGGGACCCTTCGCGCGAAGGGTGACCCAGCGGGTTCGAACGCTCCCCCGTTCGGGTCATACTGCGACATGAGACTTCGCGCAGCCCCCCGTTCGATTGCCGCGTCGACTGCCGTACCGGCCCGCAATGAGTCGAAGCACGGTGGATCGAACCGCTCGGACTCCGCCCGGTGGAGGCGCTCCGGATCGCGTTCGCCGGGTTGCCGGGTGGCAGCAGTTTTGGCCGTTGGGTTGACACTCGCATCGTGCAGCTCATCGGACCCACAGAAAACCGCGGTGACCAGCGTGGCCGAAGTGACGGTACCGCCCGAAACGTCAGTGCCTGAGATTCCGACCCCACGGCTTTCGTGGCCGGCGCTGAAAGTCGGAGACCGCTCCGATCACGTCCGGGTGCTGCAGTATCTGCTGTCGGCGAACAGTATCAAGATCACCCCGGACGGAAGATTCGGGTCGAAGACCAAAGTCGCAATGAACGAATTCCAACGCCAGCAGAAACTCGCTCCGTCTGACGTAATGAGCGAAGAGACGTGGCTTCGCCTGGCCACAACCGTCACTGCATCGTCGAGTCCCGATCAGATCAAAGCTCTCCAGGTGGCGTTGACGATCAAGAAATACCCCGCTACAACGTCCGGAACGTTTGACCAGGCACTCACCGACCTGATTGCCAAGTCACGCACGGACTCGGGGTCGCCCACCACCGGAGCGCCGACCGTCGGCGATTGGCTCACTCTGCTGGGAACGGGCGCCTGATCCACGCCACGTGGTAATCCCGACGTCACCCATTTCGTGAGCAATCGCCGCCGGTAGACCACGAGATGTCGAGGACCAACGTCGCAAACTGTCGACGAGCGGGCAGTCCGACCGAGAACCTATGACGGGCTCGGGGCCACGCCGTAGCATGCGGCGTAGAAGCTCTGCAGCAGGGAGGCAAGTTGTGACCCGTCGCAGACCCGGTGGTCAAACGTCACCGCGACTTCGACGACATCCACGACGACGGCGACCCCGTCACGGGCAATGACCGTGGGCGTGACCGCCCCAACCGAACACACCAGCGCACAGCGCGTGAACGGGATGAACGGTACGTCGGCCGCTGGAAGTTTGAATCGCTCGACACTGGAGATCAGTGCGGCACCAAACGGCGACGCCGGAACCCCGAGAAGACCAACGCCGAGACCCGCTGACAGGAGCGACCACATGCGCAACGCCGGCCGTCCCAGACCGACCGGAATTCGTTCCAGCAAACCGGTGGCTCGCGCGAGCGGGCCGACACCGCGCCGAGCCTGACGAACCGAAAGACCGAGCGCGCGTTGGAACTCACGCGAGTTGAACGTGTCGGCATGATCGACAACCGCAATTTTCAAGCTGTCGCCCGCGTCGATTGCGAAGGACAACCGAACCGTCTTGTGTGGACGGATGCGCCATAGCGCGACCCGCCGGTTGGTCATCGGGTTCTCCGCAAGCGCCTTTGCCAGCGCAAACCCGACCACCGCGACCGGAACGACATTCGGATGCGCGCGAGCCACGAGATCCCACTCAAGTGAAATTCTGCTGCCGATTTTCGCGTCGCGAGCGCGCGGCCAGGTAATCAGCGCAACCCGATCCCGGCTCCCCTTTCGCCCTACAGCCGTGGACGTCAACGACCGTCGGCCCGCGGTTGGGCCGGAAGGGGGATCGATGCGACTCATGTCTTCATCCGCAGAGGGCACACTATAGATCGCCCGCTTGCAGCAGCGAGCGAACCTCCCTCGCGCGTAACCGAACCTCGGCGAGGTCACTGAGTCGACGTAGCCCGGCCATCGGCTGAGCTAGGCGGTGGTTCTTCCGAAACCGCTCCTCATGACGGGCGAGGAAGTCCCAGTACAGCGTTGTGAACGGACAGGCGGTGGCTCCCGTCCGCTTCTTCGGGTCATAGGCGCACCCTTTGCAGTAGTCGCTCATTTTTGAAATGTAGGCACCCCCGCTCGCGTAGGGCTTGGTCGCCATCAACCCA
>JANMZO010000308.1:0-28011 GCA_031383405.1 Acidimicrobiia bacterium
AAGATGTCGCTCATCTCGACGATGGTGACCGTCGTGCCGAATCGGGCGTAAACCTCCGACAGTTCGCAGCCGATCGGGCCACCGCCGACAATAACCATGGAGCGGGGGAGTTCCATGGTCGACATCGCGTCGGACGAAGTCCAGAGGCCTTCGGGAAACTGAATATCCCGAAGGTTATTGGCTGCCGCACCGGTGGCCACAACGATGTGATCGACCTGATAGTCCACGCCAGCCGCCGAGACTTGATGAGGTCCGGTGATCGTGGCCCGATCGGCTGCGAACTGTCGGAGGTTTACGCCCGATTCGGCACGACGGTCACCATCGTCGAGATGAGCGACATCTTGCTGAAGGACGTCGAACCTGAGATCAGCCGCGCCATGGAAGTTCATCTCGAGGGTCTCGGTGTCATCGTGCTGCTCTCAGCCGACCTGACCGCAATTTCCGGATCCGATGAGGGATATATCGTCGAGGTGAAGGGGCGGGAACCTATTGCGTGCGCCCGGGTCCTCGTGGCCATCGGAAAGACTCCACGACTCGCTGGGATTGGACTTGAGGCACTTGGCCTCGATCCGAGGGAGGTCAAGGTCGACGATACCGGACGACTCGGCGGGATCGATCGGCTTTGGGCGGTCGGCGACGTCACTGCGTTTGCGCCGTATACCCACGGTGCGAATTCTCAGGCATCGGTGGTGGTTGACAACATCGGCGGAGGTACGCGCTCGATCCATGCCGCAGTGATGCCGCGCTGCGTGTACACCCATCCCCCGGTCGCCGCTGTAGGACCGACGCTAATGGCGGCGGACACGTCCGCGCTGGCGGTGGTTCGGGTGTCGTACGCGGACATCGCCCGGCCAACGACCGACGAACTGGGCGACGGACTACTCATCGTATTTGCCGATCGCGAAACCGGGGCCGTGGTCGGGGCCAGCGGTATAGGGCGATCGATGGACGAAATCATCAGCCAGATCACTCTCGCGATCGAAACCAAGTGGCCGGTGAGCAGGCTTCAGCAAGTCGTACAGCCGTTTCCGACGATCTCCCAACTCGTCGGCCACGCCTTCGAGTTGCTCGCTACAGAGCTCCTCCGATCCTGCTGAGAACTTCTTGATTATGGGCCCCGCCCGCAGATCGTTCCCTCGGGCCCGGTCAATACTGACCGATTTGCTCGTCGCTATCGAGTGGCCCGACCTGGGTCAACACAACCCTCGGCTTCGATCTCTCGCTGACCGTTGTTGAGGCACCCGTTGCACTTCGCCGGTGATGCGGCGGCCGATGTTGTCTGCTCACCGAGTGCAGTGTGTGCACGAGCAGCGATTTCGCGCTGGACGGTGGGAGGTCGGGTGTTGGTGTTGTTGATGTGGTGTTGGGCGTAGTGGATGGCCTCGGCGGTTTCATGGCCCCTCACGTGGCAACACTCTGGGCGAAGGTGCCGTTGCCGAGCGTGGCGCAGAGTCAGTCGATGACTACGACCCGGCGTTACGAACTCCAGCCTCGACGCGAGACCTCGGCTCGCAGTGCGACCATGGCCCGCTTCGTTCCGAAGAGTCCGTGTTCGTGGTCGCGGTCATAGGTCAAGGCGGCCTGGACCCGTTGCGCCCTCGCCTCAGTGATCCCGAGGCGTCGGGCGAGTCCTCGTGCGTAGACGTTGAGGCCGACTTGGCGCGCTGGCCCCGCATCGAGGAGGAGTTCGGCGGCGCGGGCCGGGTCACCCTCGACGTAGGCCAGTTCGGCAAGCAGAATGGCCGACTCGTTGGCTTCGCGGCTGTACCGACCCTGGATTGCCCGTTCCGCGTGCGCACGAACGAGCCGTTTCGCTTCGTCGTGTTCGCCCAGAGCGAAGCGGGCCAGCGCCTCGAATTCGTCACCGGTCGCAAAATGAAGCCCCTCAAGAATCGCACCGGGGCGTGCGGCCAGGATCTCGAGCGCCTTGTGTGGCTGATCCAGCATCAGGTAGCACCCTGCGGCCAGGGGGGCCGCTCCGAACATGCCAATCCACGGGCTGTAGCGCCCCACCCGTGCTTCTGCGTTGATCGCCGCGATGGCAAGATTCAGCGCCCCAGCGAAATCATCAGTTGTCGATGCAGCTGCGGCCCGCCAGAAGTACACCGAGGTCGACGCGGTCTCGATGTCAGCCGATGGAGAAGTCCGGATCGCGTCGTCGAGCATGTCGTTCGCTCGTTCGAGAAGGGCCGTGCCACGTTCACGGTCGCTGGAAAGCAGGAACGCTCCAAGGGTTGTGAGACACCCGATGCGCAACGTAAGAACGTTTGATGTCTCCAAGGGAGCGAGCATGTTCGCCACTCCCGGAAAGTCATCAAGCATGGCGAGCGCAATCGACGCGATAAATCGGAGGTGATCGGTGAAGTCGTGGTCGAGGGTCGCCCAGTGTTCGATCGCCCGCTGCTGCATGGCCAGACATTCAATAGCCCGGCCCCGAAACGAAAAGGCTGCTGCGGCGCTGTGCACCAGCTCCGCGGCGGACCGCCACTTGCCTGTCGAGGTGCCCCATTCGAAGGCAGAGGCAACGTTGCTCAAGTCGTTGCGCAGCTCACCAATCAGCGCAATGTCAGGAACAAGCAGCCGGTCCGGCGAAAACGCCCGACCGTGAAAGTACGCCAGATGCCGATCGCGGGCCGCCGCTGCTTCACCCGCATCTGTGAGTCGATCCTCCGCATAGGCCTTCACCGTTTCCAGCGACGAGAACCGCGCACCCGTGGACCGGTCATTTCGGGCGACAAGTGATTTCGAGATCAGCGCCTGCACGATTCGCAACGCCTCAGACCTCGATATTTCCGCAACCGCGGCGACAGCCGCCCCATCGAACCCGTCGACAAACACCCCCAACGCACGAAATACCCGCTGCTCCTCGGCCTCGAGGAGCGTGTAACTCCAATCGAGCGTTGCTTCAAGTGTCCGTTGACGCTGTCGTCGACGACCCCCCGACAACAAATTGAATCGGTCAGTTAGGCCGGCCAGCAACTCCGTCGGCGTCATCACCTGAACCCTCGCCGCCGCCAACTCGATAGCGAGAGGCATGCCATCAAGATGCGTGCACAACGATGAAATGACCGCAGCATCATCCCCTCGCAACGTGAACGTCGGATCAACTGCAACCGCCCGGTCCAGAAAAAGCTCCACCGCAGCCGAGCCAACCGAATCCGTGGGAAGAGAACCGAGCGGCACCACCAGCTCACCCTCCACGTTGAGCGCTTCGCGGCTCGTCGCAAGAATCGACGACAACCCCGGAACAGCAAGAAACGCCTCGACAACGTCGGCGCACTTATCAACCACGTGCTCGCAGTTGTCGAGAACAACCAGCGCATTCTTCCCGGTCAGATAGTCGATGATCTGCCCGACGGGATCGGCACCGCGCAACGTCAACATCAACGCCCCCGCGATCGCGTATGGAACATCGGCTGCGTTCATCACCGCGCTCAGATCAACAAACCACACACCACCCGCACGGTCATACAACTCGGCTTCGCCGACCGCAACCGCCAGTCGCGTCTTCCCCGACCCACCCACCGCAGTGATCGTCACCAACCGACCAGCCACGAGAAGCTGCCGCACCCGGGAAACATCCACCTCGCGGCCGATGAACCGGGTCGAACGAACCGGCAGGTTTGTCGGACGCGTCGCCGACACCCGAACCGGCGGGAACACCGAATCGCCCAACTGGAACAACTGCAGTTTCCCCGGCACGTCCCGCAGGGACTGGGCGCCCAGATCGGTGACGTCGACAATCTCCGCCATCACACGAACCGACTCCGTCAACAACACCTGACCGCCATGCCCCGCAGCCGCGACCCGGGCCGCAGTATTCAACACCGGCCCGAAATAGTCGCCGTCACGTTCCTCCGCCTCCCCCACATGCAGACCCATCCGAACCCGCAACGACGGGCCGGGCCACTCCAGCCCACCGAGCTGCGCCTGGATGGAACGTGCCGCGCCGACCGCATCCGATGCCCGACCAAACGCCGCTGCGAACGAATCCCCCGCCCTCGAAAACACGTACCCGCCATTCGACGCAATACGTTCGCGAAGCACACGATCATGCAACGCCAACGAAGCCGACATTGCGGTCCTATCCAACGCCCACAGCCGGGTGGAACCCTCAACATCGGTGAACAGAAACGTGACTGTCCCTGAGGGCCTCACACCGTCACTCCCTGATCCCATAGCGCATTGTTCCACACACCCAATTACGACACCCTTCCCGCCACGCATAACCACGCCCGATATCCCGATCAGCCATAGCCAACCGCCGCACGAGGTCGCCGCCATGCATTCAATCGACTGGTCACTACCGAGCGGTCCGCACTTTACGGACGCGGCCGATTGCGTCGCGTTCGCCGTCGACGACGAGAACTCGCGGTCTCGCCCGTTTTCCGGACCAGGAGTGGTTGGTCATTCGTGCGGCTATCGCATACGGCTGGTGCTACTCGGCACGCTGTGAGCATGCTCGGGCCTACGTCGGGGACGACAAGCCCCAGTTCCAAATGCGCCATCGGCTGCGTGTCGATGGCAAGTCGCTTCTTGGTGTGACGTTGGCGGAGGAGTGAGCGAGCATTGCGTGTGTCTCTTCTCAAGCGTCGATGGGAATCCGAGCTACGCGGAGATCTTCGTTGCGTACTTGCGCTGAGCGGCTTGTTTGGAGACGCCGAGCATCGCTCCGATTTCCGACCACGAACGATCTGCCCTTCGAGCCGTGCGAATGGCATCGAGTAGGGCGGAGTCGACATCATCGCGACGTTCGACCAATTCCGCGATCGTGCGAAGCACGCCAGTGTCGGCCTCGACCAATTCGTGGGCTTCGACCACCTCGGCCCACTTCTCCAGGGCGATCGCACGTTGCGCTCGTGATTTCATGGGGTCCACCAACCTTTCAGGAACTTGGATCGGGCCGGCATGGCGTGAATGATCGCAACGCCGTCGTCGTCGTTGACGACCCCGACTTCGATCGGTTGAGCATCGGACGATGGCCCAACGAACATCGTGACGTCGGGATCGTCGGTTTCGAAGGCTCACCAGTGATGTCGGAGTGCGTGCAGCATGTCGTCGTCGGCAACACCGTGCTTGCGGGCGCTTGCCTCGATGTCAAGTCGAGAACCCTAGGCGTAGTTTCGCTCCTCGTCAACACCTGTTGACGGACATGAGCGATCTTCCGAGGTTCATTCCGGTACCGCAACGGACCGTCAGACACCGCCCGAATGCTCCCTGAGTGTTCCCACGGCATTCCCGCGGCCCGCAAACATGCCCTCTGACCAGCATCGTTGGGCAAGAGGACCCGGTGGTTCCACGGGTTGTCGAGACAGGGGTCCACATGGCATCGATCGAGAAGCCAAGCGGCGGCTACCGAGTGAAGTACCGCCGTCCGCTCGGCCGACAGAAGTCGAAGCGCTTCGTCACCAAAGACGACGCTCGCCGGTTCAGTCGCGAGATCGAGGTCGCCAAGACCCGAGGCGCCTGGCTCGATCCGACCGATCCTGACGCCGACATCGCCGACGGGTTCGACCGGGAGATGCAGGCGGCGAAGGCGAACCGTTACCGCAAGGTCATTCATGCCAACTTCGGTGAAGACGCCGTGGTTGGCGGATGTAAACATCACTCGACCACATGGATGGGGTGCGCTGATTCTTCTGACGCTGATGCCGACGACTTCCCGGACCTGATGCCTGGATCTGGCGTCTGTGTCTCGGACGACGCGGTTTCTATCGCAGTGCGTCATTCGGCGAACAACGATCCCACTCTCGTCGATGAGCGGGGATCAGCGTGGTCGCAGATCACTGACGGACCGCGTCGCCAATACCGCAAGTGCACGGTGGACCGGATCTCCGGCCAACAAATCTGACCGTCACCTAGTTTCCGATTCGTGGCGTTTCGCTTCGAGAGGTGCCGGGTATAGGCGCAGTGCGCGCGGAGACGCGGTTGCGCTCGGAATGTGAATTTGCAAAGGAGTAGTCGTGAGAAAGTTTTCTGTCAGACCAACCCTGACCCTGAAGGGCCGCAAGTTCAAGGGATTGCGAGGGTGGTCGGGGAAACCGTTCCATCCGCCTTTGACGGACATCCCGATAGCGGCGTACCTGTTTGGTGCCACGTTCGACGTCGTGTCGTGGCTCGCCGGGCCGGACCATGCGTGGGCTCGCGAGCTGTGGCGCGCGGGAACATTCGTGTTTCTCGGCGGTGCCGCGATTTCGGTGTTTGCGGCGCTGACCGGGCTGATCGACGCGAAGCAGTCGTCGGAGGCGGGTACGCAGGCTCGGCGCACGATCAACACGCACGCGACGATCATGATAAGCGTCACTGTGCTTGCCTTTGCCGACATCGCCTGGCGGCTCAACGGATATCACACCGAACCCGTGACACCTGTCGGGATTGCAGCTCTGTCCGTGGTCATCGCGCTGCTGGTGTCTCTCGGTTCCACGTTCGGTGGCACGCTCGTCTACGACTACGGCTTCAATGTCGAGACGGCGGGCGATCACCCGGCCTGGCACGTGTCAGAGATCGACTCGTTCCCGGGGCAGGCGCACCCGAAGTCGGAGGAGTGATGGGCAAACTGGACCGGCTCCACGTTGAGCAGCATCAAAGCCCGTGGCTCGACAACCTGACTCGGACGTACCCTTGATAGCGAGTTCCCGTTGAGACGGCGAATGATTGCCTTCGATCTCGATGACACCCTGGCCGTGACGAAGTCACCGATTTCTGAGTCGATGGCCGACCTGTTGCGCGACTTCGCTGCTCAGCGGCTGCCCGACCTTGAAGTACATCTTGGAGGGACTACTTCGGTGGATGTGACCAATGCCGGCATCGACAAGGCGTACGGTATGCGAAAACTGATGGCAGCGGTCGGCCTGGCGACCGGCGACATCCTGTTTTTCGGTGATCAGCTTGGTGAAGGCGGCAACGACCACCCGGTGAAGAGCGTGGGAATCGACACAATTCCCGTCAATGGCTGGGAAGAGACAGCTCTCGCAATTCACGCGATCATCGAGGTCTCGGATTGGCCGAAGACGTGATGTCGAAAGCTCCATTTTCAGGTCATTGCTCGTGTTGAACGATCCGGGCGTGCGTTCGAGCGATTCAACCTCAGGCGATGAGGCGGAGAACCGGAGCGCGATCGAACCACCTGAGGTGTGGGCCACGGGAAGACCGGCCGTCTTCACGAGCGTGCAGCGCGCCGTGGCCAAGATGGGCCTGACGCGGGCCGCACGCGCGCTGGCGATCGTCAACCAGCCGGCCGGGTTTGACTGTCCTGGGTGTGCGTGGCCCGAAGCTCCGCCCGGGGAGCGCCATCGCGTCGAGTTCTGCGAAAGCGGGGCAAAGGCGGTAGCCGAGGACGGCACCGCCGAGCGGATCGACGCGAGATTCTTTGCACTGCACTCCCTCGATGATCTCCGTACTCGCTCTGACTATTGGCTCGGCGAAGCCGGTCGCCTTACGGCTCCGATGATCAAGCGACGGCACGGAACGCACTACGAGCCGATCAGCTGGGACGAGGCATTTCGCGAAATCGGTTCCCAGCTTCGTGGCCTCGACGATCCGAATCAGGCGGTGTTCTACACGTCCGGGCGGACGGGCAATGAAGCCGCGTTCCTCTATCAACTCATGGTGCGGTTGTTCGGCACGAATAATCTGCCGGACTGCTCGAACATGTGTCACGAGCCGACGAGTTTCGCCCTGGGAAAATCGATCGGGATCGGAAAGGGATCGGTTCGTCTCGAAGATTTCGTCGAAGCCGACGTCATCCTCGTCGTCGGCCAGAACCCCGGCAGCAACACCCCACGAATGCTCACCACCCTCGAGGAGGCCAAACGGGCCGGAGCCTCGATCATCGCAGTGAACCCGTTGCCAGAAGCAGGCCTCCTGCGCTTTAAGAACCCTCAACAACTGCGAGGCCTGATCGGACGCGGAACCGACATTGCGGACCTTCACCTTCCGATCCAACTCGGAGGGGACCAGGCACTCTTCCAACTCTGGAACCACTGGCTGCTGCGTCGCGACCAGACGGTCCCCGGTTCCATCGACCATGCGTTCATCGAGTCCCACACGTCCGGCTTCGACACCATGGCGGCGCACCTCATCGAGGTCGACGAAGACGCATTACTGGCAGCCACCGGTCTCGGAAAAGCCGAGGTCGCCAAGGCGTTCGAGGTCATCGCGAACGCCAAGCGCCTCATCATCTGCTGGGCGATGGGCATCACCCAGCACACCAACGCTATCGACACGATCAACGAGATGACCAACCTTGCGCTCCTTGGCGGCCACATCGGCCATCCCGGTGCCGGCCTCTGCCCGGTCCGTGGCCACAGCAACGTCCAAGGCGACCGGACCATGGGCATCTTCGAGCGCCCAGAGGCGGCATTGCTTGCGGCGCTCGAGGCGGAGTTCGCCGCCCCCATGCCCCGCAACCCCGGCCACGACACCGTCGACGCAATACGCGCCTTTACCGAGGGGAGCGCCCGCATTCTGGTCGGTCTGGGCGGGAACTTCGTCCGCTCCACCCCGGACACCGATCTCACCGAACGCGCCATGCTCAGCGCCCAGCTAAGCGTTCAGATCTCGACCAAGTTGAACCGATCGCACCTCCAGTGCGGAGAGACCGCGATCATCCTTCCGGCCCTCGGCCGCACCGACATCGACCGCAGCCCGTTCGGCGACCAGTTCATCACGGTCGAAGACTCCATGAGCCTTATCCACCGCAGCAGCGGCCCGCTTGAGCCTCCCTCCCCCTCGCTCCGAAGCGAGGTGACGATCATCTGCGATCTCGCTGCCGAACTTCTCGGACCGTCGTCCACTGTCGACTGGGCCGCGCTCCGATCGAACAACGACGAAGTTCGTCGACACATCGAACGCGTCATTCCGGGATTCGAACGCTTCAACGAACGCGTCCGCACGCCTGGCGGGTTCAGACTCCCACACCCGCCTCGCGACGAACGTCGCTTCCCGACGGACGACGGCAAGGCGCACTTCAACGCCACCACAGTGGCCGCGCGCCCAATCGGCCGGGGCGAACTCCGCCTGCAGACGCTGCGATCGCACGACCAATACAACACGACCATCTACGGACACGACGACCGCTACCGCGGTATCTCCGGCAACCGTCACATCATCATGATGAACCCGTCCGACATCGCCGATCTCGGACTCGACGACGGGGACCTCGTCGATATCATCAGTCTCCTCGCCGGCCCCGAGCGGCGGGTGCGCGGGTATCGGATCGTCTCCTACCCGACCCCACCTGGTTCCGCAGCGGCCTACTACCCCGAGGCCAACGTGCTGCTCTCCCTCGACCACCACGGCCCGTACGCGCAAACCCCGTCTGCCAAGTCCATTCCAATTCGGCTTGCACCTTCAACGACCGGGGGGCGCAACGATCGTGTTCGCTGATGAGTCCAACGTGTTTGGTGATGCGTCAAACGAATCGGCCCCATTGCGGATCGCCGTGCTTTCGCCGATCTCCTGGCGCACACCTCCGTATCACTACGGGCCATGGGAGCTCTTTGCTTCGCTTCTTACGGAAGGTCTGGTTGCTATGGGTCATGATGTAACGCTCTTTGCAACCGCAGATTCAGTGACCACCGCAAACCTGCACGCAACGTCGGGGCACGGATGGTCCGAGGATGACACGATCGAACCGAAGGTCGCAGAGTGCCTCCATATCGCGTCGGTGTTCGAGCGGGCGAACGAGTTCGACATCATCCACAATGGGTTCGACTTTCTCCCACTCACGTACAGTGACCTCGTCGATACCCTGGTTGTCACCACCATTCACGGCTTTTCATCAGCGCGCATAATTCCTGTGTATGAGCGGTACAACAGCTCCACGGCGTACGTTGCAATAAGTGAGTCGGATCGGCATCCCCGGTTGACCTACGCAGCGACGATCCACCACGGAATCGATGTCGAGGCTTTCGGGCTGCACGAGGCCCCCGGTGACCACCTGCTCTTCTTCGGTCGTATTCATCCCGACAAGGGAACGTCGCATGCCATCGAGGTTGCGCGCTTGGCGGGCCGGCGGCTGATCATTGCCGGGATTGTCCAAGACCAAGACTATTTCCGCAAGGAAGTCGAACCGCATGTCGACGGAGATCGAGTTCGTTTCGTCGGCGCGGTTGGAGCCGATGCGCGCAGCGAATTGCTGGGGAGCGCGCATGCGCTCCTGCATCTCATCGATTTCGATGAGCCGTTCGGCTTCAGCGTGGTAGAGGCCATGGCGTGTGGAACGCCTGTGATTGCCTACAACCGAGGCTCGATGGCGGAACTGATCGACGAGGGGGTCACCGGGTTTCTCGGGAACGGTATCGGGGATGCCGTCCGAGCCACCGAGCTTGCCGCTGAGGTCGATCGCGTACACATCCGAGATGTCACGGCAAAACGGTTCGATGCCTCGGTGATGGCGGCCCGCTATTCGGCGCTCTACTACCGGCTCTTGGGTCAGAGGGCAGCCGACCAAAACATCCGACCCTGACGGGGCTGAGGCCCACGTTGCCGACGGCAGTTACCTGCTCGCAAGAAGGATAAGGCCGCGCTCAGCGGGTGACCGCGATGATTGACCGATCGTCGTCGCGTAGTGTCTCCAACGTGAGATTTGGAGGACAACGGGGGGAACGATCGGGTACCTCCCGACGCGGCAGGCATCGAGGCCGATCAGTGGTTTCTCCGACGCGGTGTCCCGACTCGTGATGGCGACCCGCTACCGGTGATCGTGAGCGCGGTTTCATGAACATCCGCCGGGTACGGGGACTGGTCATCGCGTTGTCTCTCCTTGTCCCGGCCCTGGGTGTGCCGTCCCGAGTTGCCGCACGTGCCCCAACGCCCTCGACCGGCCACCCCACCATGAAGAAGTCCGTGGCGAAAGCACCTGCGGTGAAGCGGCCCGCGGTCACGACTGTGGTGAAGAAGTCCGTGAAGAACTCCACGTCGACCAAGGTGGCGAGTTCGCCGAAATCACGAGGCACCGAAGCTGGGCCGCCGGCACCCAAACCGATCGATTTCGGTGCTCCGGTCGCCGGCGCGCCGATGCCACCCTCATCCGTAGAATTCACGAGATGTGACGCTGTCGTCGAATGTGCACAGCTACGGGTTCCGCTCGATCCGGGCAGTCCCGCAGGTGAAATGATCTCACTGCGCGTATCCCGTCGGAGAGCCACCGATCCGGCCAAGCGACGCGGCGTTCTGTTCATGAACCCGGGCGGGCCGGGAAGTCCGGCGTTCGACATCGTGCGAAGCGCATCAGTGTTCCTGATTCCCGATGTGCTTGCGCGTTACGACGTGGTCGGGGTCGACCCGCGGGGGACCGAGCGCAGCACACCAATTCGGTGCGGTGGCACCGCAGCCGGGTCGTTGGGTTCGGTTCCGTTGGATCGCAGCCTGCCGCTGGCCGATCAAGTCCGGGCCCGTTACGGCGAAATCGCCCGGTCGTGTGAACTCACCGAAGCGAAGATGATTCCGTTTCTCGACACCCCGACCAACGCTGCTGATCTCGATGCGGTCCGAGTGGCGCTCGGCGAAGAACGCATTTCGTTTCTCGGACTCTCGTACGGGACCTATCTCGGAGCCGTCTATCAGACCCGTTATCCGGGGCACTCGGCGAGATTCGTCCTCGACAGTGCCATCACCCCGACGCGCTTCGGGTCCAGCCTTCTGATTGACCGTGCTGCCGCTCACGAAACGGCGTTGGATGGGTTCCTCGAGGCCTGCGCCACCGGCCGATTGAAACCGTGCAAGTTCAATGATGGAACGGACCTCCGAGCCAAATATCTCGGCCTGAGAGCGGATGTGACGGCCGCATCGCCATCGGGCAGTCGGGGCTTCGACAGCCAGGTGGGGGAGCTGGTCGGCTTCCCGGGGAGCGGGTGGCCGATACTTGGACGCGGCCTGCAGGAACTCGTCACCATCGGGCGGGCGAACTTCAATGAACTGCCCGCTGACGACGTGACCCGCGAGGACCGGGAGGACCGGGAGGACCGGGAGGTGTACCTCGGTAGCGACGTGTTCAGCGAAGCCACCAACTTGGCAGTCAACTGTCGAGACGGCATCCTTCCCCGGAACCCCGAGGCCTTCACCGAGATCACCTCGCAGATTTCCGTGCTGGCGCCCCGTTTCACCGGCCTGGCCCCGACCGCGGCGTTGGCTTCACTCACCTGCCCGGCCTGGCCGGCGCCGACACTCCCGGTTGCCACCTTCGCTCCGAACGGTGTCGCGACGTTGGTGATAGCGAACCGCTTTGACCTCACGACACCACTCAGTTGGTCGCAGGCGCTCGCCACCCAGCTAGGTGCAGGCGTGCTTCTCCGTGAGGGAGGAGGGCACGTCGCAACCGACAAGAGTGCGTGCGTGAAGTTGGCGGTCGCCCATTTTCTCATCGACTCCCCTACTCCGCCGGTAACCAGTGCGACTTGCCAGCGGTGACGTCAAGTCGCGGAGCCCGAGGCGGTCAGCGGGCCCGCTGCTCAAGAATTCGCCCGAGGGCATGCGCGGCCAGGCGGAAGGTGGTAAGCGCACCTAAGTTGTTGACGTCTTGCTCGGGTACGTACTCGACCACGTCGAAACCGGCGATCCGGGTCCGCACCGCTACGGCGTCGATCAGATCAATGGCCTGGGTGTAGGAAAGACCACCGGGTTCGGGGCCGATCACGCCCGGTACGACCGACGGGTCGAGGCCGTCCACGTCGATGGTGATGAACATCGCACCGTCGGTCGGAACGATCGACGCGACGTGTTCGACACCGTGGTGGTGAAGATCCCGTGCGCCGATGAAGTGGACGCCCCGCTTCGTTGCTGCTGCCAGGTCGGCTGGTCGCGCCGAGCCGACGCCACGCCGCCCGACCTGGATCATCTCGCCAACGTGGTTCATCTCCGAGCTCCGACGCATCGTTGATGACAATCCCATCCGCTCGCCCTGGACATCGTCACGCCAGTCGATGTGGGCGTCGATCTGCAAGATGGCGAGTCGCCCGGTATCTGCGTGCGCGGCGTACGCGCCGATGACGGGGATTGGAATTGAATCGTCGCCGCCCAGCACGATGGGTATCGCTCCGGCCGACAGAACCGCGGCGACCGTCGCGGCGATCCGTTCGCGGTTGGCGGCAAAGTCGCTCGCGTCCCACTCCACATCGCCGAGATCCACGACCCGGGAACCCGCGGGAACCGCTGGACCGCCGAGGTCGAAGTTCATGTGGGCGGTCGTCGAGGAGTAGGTCCAACTGGCGCGTCGGATGGCGGCTGGAGCGTTGGCGCAGTATGGCCCGACGGACGCGTAGGGCGTTGCACATGGAGCGCCGATGATTGCAACATCGACACCGTCAAGCTCGTCGGAAGTGGCCGAAGGAAATCCAAGGAACGTCGTCGCCGACGACGCTCCGAACATCGCGCCGAGATCTGCAGAAGAGGACATGACCCCAGCTTGGCTCAACCCCAAGGTGGGAGAAAAGACGACGGCTTGCAATAGTCGTGTCCTCGGGGGAATCTCCGAGTCCGCAAACGGAGTTTCTCAGCTTCCTCGGCCGAAAGGTCTGAGTCGAGCGAACCGGTCTTGACGTGACCGGGGGCTGCGGTAAGTATTGATAGAGTCAATGTTTCCGACAGTGAGGCCCATGTCAACTTCCACGCTTCCCCTGCTCGACACACCGTACGCAGTCTCCGGTGAGGCTATCGACGCCTACCGGTCCGATGGCCACGTGCTTCTCCGGGGGTTGGCTTCGGCAACCGAAGCGGCCACGTACCGCGACGTCATTGCCGGGCCGGTCGACCGGTTCGGCCGCACGGCCCGACCGCTTGCAGAGCGCGACACCTACGGGAAGGCCTTTCTCCAGGTCATGAATCTGTGGCGGGAAGATGCCGAAGTGGCGCGGTTCGTATTCGCCAAGCGCTTCGCCGGCGTCGCTGCTGACCTGCTCGGTGTCGAACGCGTTCGCCTCTACCACGACCAGGCCCTGTTCAAAGAGGCCGGGGGCGGACACACGCCCTGGCACCAAGACGCCGTGTACTGGCCTATCGACGGCACGCGGTGCATAACGATGTGGATGCCGCTCATCGACATCACCCCGGACATGGGCGTCATGACGTTTGCGTCGGGAACCAATCACGGCCGACTCGGCGATGCCGTGATATCCGACGACTCTGAAGCGCACTTCGACGCGCGCGTGGAACGTGAGGGGCTCGCGCTTTCCGTCCCGATCGCCATGGTCGCGGGAGACGCGACATTCCACGGCGGATGGACCCTGCACAAGGCAGGGGGCAATCAGCGATCGGTTACCCGTGATGTCATGACGGTCATCTATTTTGCCGACGGCCTCGTTGTACTGGAACCGGCCAACGATGCGCAACGTCGAGATCTCGCGTCGTGGCTGCCCGGTCTTACCCCGGGCGATTACGCTGCGTCGGATTTCAATCCCGTGCTGTCCTGACCGGGCCCGCAGCCGGCCGACCTCAAGGAATTCTCCGTGACGCGAACCAAACCGACCGTCTTCGACCTGCGCGCCGGAAAGGGCACGATCCAACGGACGAACGTTTTCGTCAAGACAGCCACGGAAGCCGCCGCGGCCGAAGAGGCCGGTATAGACATCATCAACACCGCGTTCTTCAGCGCGAAGGAACTGAAGGACATCCGTCGGGCTGCGCCAACCGCATTTCTGGTTTCTGGCATCGGCTACGGCACCGCGCCGACCCTCGATGATCACCTGCGCATGGCCTATGACCTCTACAACATCGGGATTGATGCGATGTACTGCGTTTCGAGCCTCGGGGTCATCGCCCGCCTGGCCGATGAGGGTTTTCCCATTATGAGTCACGTCGGTCTGATCCCCTCGAAAGCGACCTGGACCGGAGGGTTCCGCGCGGTGGGCAAAACGGCCGACGGCGCCATGGAGATCTGGAAGCAGATCAAACGGCTCGAAGAGGCCGGAGCGCTCGGAGCGGAGATTGAGGTCGTACCGCCAGAGGTCGCGTCGGCCATCTCGTCGCGGACCTCGCTGTTCATGGTTTCGATGGGGGCCGGCGCCGGTTGCGACGCGCAGTACCTCTTTCTTGAGGACATCATCGGATCCCACGATGGTCACTACCCGCGTCACTCGAAGCGCTACCGCGACCTGCACGCCGAGTACCAACGTCTCCAGCGGGAGACGGTAGCCGCCCTCGGCGAATACATCGACGATGTGAAGTCCGGCCGGTTCCCGGCGAAATCCAACCTGGTGCCGATCGACCCGTCTGAGTTGGCCGACTTCCTCAGCCGCATCGATGGCTGACTCTCTGAGGGTGAGGACCAACCCGTGGATATGCTCGATACGATGAGTTCCCCATTGGCAACGCCCGCCGAAGCGATCGCTACGATCGAGGAGATCCAGCAACGCGTCCTGTGGCTGGCGGTTCGCATGGTCGACTACGCGAACCACGACCGCCCCGATGCCGGTGGGATCAAAGTTGGCGGTCATCAGGCGTCGAGCGCCTCGATGGTGTCGATAATGACCGCGCTGTGGTTCGGACATCTGACCGGCGATGACAAGGTGGCCGTGAAGCCCCATTCATCGCCGGTGTACCACTCGATCAAATACCTCACGGGGGAACTCGACCGTTCGTATCTGACGCGGTTGCGGAGCCTCGGCGGACTGCAGGCGTATCCGAGCCGAACGAAGGATCCCGATGTCGCCGATTTCTCGACTGGCTCGGTTGGGCTCGGTGTCGTGGCACCGCTGTTCGCTGCGGCGGCCCGACGGTACATCAATGCGCACAACCCCCCGGAGCGTCCCGGCCGCTTCTTCGCTCTCGTCGGCGATGCCGAACTCGACGAGGGCAACGTGTGGGAGGCAATTGCCGACCCGGCCTTGAAAGGACTCAGCAACGTCACGTGGATCGTCGACGTGAACCGTCAGAGTCTCGACCGCGTCGTGCCGGAGATGAAAGCCCATCTCCTCATGAAATTCTTCCACGATTCCGGATGGCACGTCGAGGAGGCGAAATACGGTCGTCGCCTGCAGGCGGCGTTTGCATCGGATGGTGGCGGAGCGCTCCGTCACCATATTGACGCGATGCCGAACGAGAAGTACCAGTCCCTGTTCGCGTTGAAAGGTCCGGAACTGCGCGCCCGGTTCCTCGCCGATGCCGCACCGGAACTGTTCGACTGGGCATCCGGAGTATCCGACGAGGAGCTCGGCCCGCTTATTCAGAACCTCGGCGGTCATGACATCGGGGAACTTCTGCGCGCATACCAAGCGTGTGACTCGGTGACTGACAAGCCGAGCGTTGTGTTCGCGTACACGGTCAAAGGCTGGGGCCTCCCGATCGCCGGCGATCCGTTGAACCACGCCGCGCTCCTCAGCTCGGCGCAGATCGACGCGCTCCGCAGTTCCCTCGGCCTTGTGAAAGACCGGGAATGGGACCGCTTTGATCCCAATTCGGCGGCCGGACGTCTGTGCGGCTCGGTCGGTGGCGAGATCAACAACACTCCTTCGCCGCCGCGGCCGATTGTGCCGGTCCCACACGAGACCGGGGTGTTCACCGCTAAACCGGTGTCGACCCAGGAAAGCTTCGGACGCATCCTCACCTCGTTGGCGGCTCTGCCGGAAGTGGCTCGGCGCATGGTGACGACGTCACCGGATGTTTCGGTGTCGACGAATCTCGGAGGATGGATCAACAAGGTCGGGGTCTTCAACGCCGAACTGCAGACCGACTATCTCGGCGACGAGCGACTCCTGCGCTGGAAGCAGGGACCGAGCGGCAACCACATCGAACTCGGTCTCTCCGAGATGAACCTGTTCCTGATGTTGCACGCGCTCGGTCTCGGCCATGAATTGCACGGTGAACACCTGCTGCCGATCGGAACGGTGTATGACCCCTTCGTGTGTCGCGGGCTTGATGCGTTGATCTACGCGCTCTACAACGGCGCCCGGTTCGTATTGGTCGGAACTCCGGCTGGCATCACCCTCGCGCCTGAGGGCGGCGCCCACCAGAGCACGGTTACGGCGTCACTGGGTATGGAGCTCCCCGGCCTCGACTATGCCGAACCGGCCTACTCGGTGGCTCTCGACTGGCTGTTGTGCGACGGCCTTCGGCGGTTGTCGGACAAAGACGGTTCCTCGCTCTACCTGCGCCTCACCACCCGCCCGCTCGACCAGGGACCGTTTGCTGCAGCCATGCAACGAGACGGCGCCGACCGTCTGCGCGCTGACGTTCTCGCCGGGGGGTACCGGCTCGTCTCCCCCGAACAACCGGCTGAGGTACTGCTCGTGGCTTCGGGCGCCGTCATGCCGGAAGCATTGGAAGCCGTTGCGTTGCTGGCCGACGAAGGCGTCACGGCGACCCTCATTGATGCCACGAGCCTCGACCGGTTGTACACCGACTGGCGCAACGTGCAGTCACACGCGGTTGCCGGTGGCCGGCGGATCGGTTCGGCGTTCCACCTCGGCTCGCTCATCCGACCTGAGGAGCGACGCTTGCCGATCGTCACCGTCCACGACGCGGCCAGCCACTCGATGGCGTGGATCGGGTCCGTGTTCGGCCAGCGGACCGTGCCGGTTGGCGTGGATGCCTTCGGTCAGTCGGGCACCATCTCGGAGTTGTACGGTTTGTTCGGTTTGCAGCCGGAACAGCTCGTAAACGCGGCGCTGGTCGCGCTCGACAGCGAGTAACGGCCGGGTCGGCCTTGTGATCCGGCGGGCCAACGTGTTACTGGTTCGCCATCTGCGCCGCGATCCGGGCTTCCGTGTCGTCGTCGGCTTCCGGCGCAAGTTCCACCACCACGTTGTCGAGGAGCCCGGTGAACGGGAACGGAGCCTTGTAGGCCCCCACCGCGACGAGACGGTCGCAGCCGACGTCGAGCCCTTCGAACGAGGTGCGGCCACGGAGCGTTTCCGGATAGTCGATGCGAGCCACCTCGACAGCGTCGATCAGTAGAGTCCCGACCGCGGGCCCGCCGCGGGAGATGAACTCGAAATGATATGCGAGCGTATGATCGCCGAGTGGAACGACCGACGGCGACCGGACCACGTAGTGGTTGCCGAGACAGTTGTAGTCGTGAACGAGATGACCCGCCTCCATGTACAGCGAGACTCCGGAGTTTGCGTCGCCAACGGCCAGGAGCACGCCCTGCACCGGATCTCCGGCTGAGGGAATCGTGGCCGTGGCCGTCACGGTGTACGACCGTCCGACGAGATCGGGTGCCGCATCGGTCGGGATGTGGGCGGAACCCGGCCACATCTCGAAGCGGGTGCGCCCGTGGGTGTGAATGTTGTGGGCACCCGCAAATCGGCTCGGCCGACCATCGAGGGGAAGCACATGGTGGGTGCCGGCCTCGACCCACCAGCGTTCGATGAGCTCACGCAACCGTTCCGGTTCCTCGCTGGCCAGATCATGCATCTCGTTAGGATCGAGGTCGAGGTGGTAGAGCTCCCAGCGGTCGTCGTCGAAGCTCGATCCCGGAGCGTGGAACGCGACCGCTTTCCAGCCCTCATGCCAGATGCCGCGGTGGCCGAGCATCTCAAAATACTGTGTGCGCTTATGAGTCGCCGTATTGGCTCCGGCCGCATCAAACGTGTAGCGGAGGCTGGTCCCCTCGATCGGCTGCTGCTGCACCCCCTTCACGACGTCGGGGGCTGAGATGCCGATCGCTTCGAGGATCGTCGGAGCGAGGTCGCTCACGTGGTGGAACTGGCCCCTCAGGGACCCTCGGACGGACGGATCGATACCGGCCGGCCAGTGGATGACGAGTGGGTCACGCACACCACCGCCATGGGTGTTCTGCTTGTAGCGCTTGAACGGCGTGTTGCCGGCCATGGCCCAGCCCCACGGATAGTTGTTGTTCAGGTGTTCTTCGCCGATCTGGTCGATGAACGGCATGTTGTTCTCCAACGTGTCGCGCGTCTGATTGAAGTACCGCGATGCGTTGATCGTGCCGAAGGGCGAACCCTCCTGGCTCGCACCGTTGTCGGCGAGCACCATGAGGATCGTGTTCTCGAAGAGGTTGCGGTGTTCGAGGAAGCGGACGAGTCGACCGATCTCGCGGTCGGTGTGTTCGAGCATCCCGGCGTAGGCCGCCTGCAGGCGGACCGCGAACTCCTTGGCATCGGAGCCGAGGTCATCCCATGGCTTCACGCCCGTATTTCGAGGTGGCAATTCGGTTCCGTCGGGCACGAGACCCATATCGATCTGGCGCTCCAGGCGTTCGGCCCGGGTCCGGTCCCAGCCCTTTTCGAAAATAGGAACGTACTTGTCGATGAAATCGCGGTGCACGTGGTGCGGGGCGTGGCATGCACCGAACGCGAGATAGAGCATGAACGGCTTGTCGTGAGCGGCGCTCTGCTGATCGGTGATGAACCGGACCGACTGATCGACCAGGTCCTCGGTTAGGTGATAACCGTCCCGCACCGGTACTTCGATGTGGTGGTTGTCTTCCGTCAACTCCGGCTTCCACTGGTTTGTTTCGCCCTCGAGGAAGCCGTAGTAGCGGTCGAAGCCGCGCTGGGTGGGCCACTGGTCGAATGGTCCGGCCATGGAGATCTCACTTACCGGAGCGAGATGCCACTTGCCTACCGCGAACGTGTTGTAGCCGTGTGGGTGGAGCATCTCGCCGAGCGTCGCCGCGCTCTCGGCGATACGACCTCTATGACCGGGGTAGCCGAGGTCCCAGTTGGCGAGACCACCCATGCCTACCGAGTGGTGGTTGCGACCGGTCAGCAGGCAAGCCCGGGTGGGGGAGCAGAGCGCGGTGGTATGGAAGTTCGAATACGTGAGACCACCGGCCGCAAGCCGATCGATGTTCGGCGTGGCCACCTCGGAGCCATAACAGCCGAAGTCGGAGAAGCCGACGTCGTCGAACAGGATCACCACGACATTTGGCGCACCCTGGGGGGCTGTCGGGGCGGTCGGCCAATGCGGTACCGAATCGCGGTCGTAACGCCCGATCGTTCCTTGGAACTCACGGGCCAGTGAACTTCCGGTCATGACATCCTCCAGCGGCGACCCGTCGGGTTCCGCAGCAAGATGCTGAATCGACCCCACAGATGCGGTGCTGACTGTATCCCCGGGCGGTGATGGCTGTCATGCCGGAAAGGGTGAGGGTCCCTTTCAGGGTGGTCGGCCCTCAGGTCGGTCGGTGAATCTTCGAAGTCCAGGTTGACTCGGCGACGAGTCGGCCCGCACGGTACGTGCGTCGACCGGGTGCATCAGCGATGGCGGCCCGCACCGAGCTAGCATCGAAGGCGACGAAGTCGGCCGGATCCCCGAGTTTCATATGTACGCGTGGCATTCCGAGGACGGAACGAACGTCGTTGCTGACCATCTGATACGCCGCCCGGGGCATCTGATGTGAGGCCATGGCCAACAGGGCGGCAGTCTCCAGCGGGTCACATCGACCCATGGGGTTGAACGGGTCCTGCACGTTGTCGGCACCGGCCGCGACCATCACGCCAGCCTCACGAAGCACGTTGACCGGTGTGATGGCCCGGGGCATCCCAACGTGATGGTCGCGGCCCTGCAGGAACAGATTGGTGTGGGGAAGCGCGACGACCGTAATACCTGCCGACGCGACCTCTCCGGCGATGAGCTCCTGATTCTGCCGGGATTGCATGGCGAGGCTCACGCAGTGACTCGCTGTAACCGGATGGGAGAAACCCGTCTTCTGAATCTGACGGGCCAGTTCCCGGAGCGTGAGCATCGTCGGGTCGAGCGTTTCGTCGATGTGGAAATCGATCGGCAGTCCGGCCTCCGAGGCGACCTCGAGTAGAAGGCGAATGTGTCCGACACTGTCAACATCGAGGGCGGGGCAGCCGCCGACCACATCGATGCCGTACTCGAGGGCCTGGCGCAATGCGGCCCGGTTGCCGGCGCCGTCCGAACCAGTGAGGGGGCCGCCCATCAGCGAAACGATCTGCACGTCGATGAGACCGGCAAAGCGCTGTCGTGCCTCATCGATCGCCCGCACGTTGTCGGCCCCGACTGCGTCCCATACGTCGGCGTGAGACCGCACCGCGGTCACTCCGTTGGTCAGCATCCGCCCGAGCGCTTCCGAAGCCCGCGTCACCGTGTCGTCGTAGCGGAAGTGCCCGCGCTCGGAAGCATCGATCATCGCATCGATCGCACCCATCAGGTCGCCCGTCAGATTGGGCACACCGTCGCCCAGGAGTGCCTTGTCGAGATGGGCGTGGGGTTCGGCCATAGCCGGAAGCAGGAGTCGTCCGTGCAGATCCTCGGTGGCGGATCCGGCAGGTACCGGCCCTCCGGCCGACGAAATAGCGGTGATCTGTCCGTCGGTGATGAACACATCGACCAAACTGTTCGTGTGCGTTCCGGTCGGACTGTCGAGCAACGCGTTTCTCAGAACATCGGTCTTGGGGGAAAAGCTCGTTGGTGCATCGCTGTTCGGTGCATCGCGCTTGGGTGCTTGGTCAGTCACGGTTTCGTCTCCACAACGCAATTCTCGCGTGATTTCCGCTCGCCGCCTCGCGGTTCACCCCTTGTACTCTCGCCCGTTTCGACATGAAAGGTCATCTCCGATGAGCTCGGCCCAAGAACGTGATTCACGCAACCCGTCGTCGACAGGCACCCCGATTCGTACGGGCGTATGGCTGTTTCCCTCCGCCACCGCCGGCGAACTCGTTGATGCTGCCGTGGAACTGGATGAAAGCGGTGTCGATGAGGTGTGGATCGCCGACGAGGGCGTGATGCGCGACCCGCTGGTCGTTCTCAGCGCAGTGGCCGCAAAGACCTCGCGCATCAAGCTCGGCATCGGGATCACGACGCCGGTACTGCGACATCCCGGCGCTCTCGGTGCGTCGATGGCCACCCTCGACGAACTCAGCGGCGGTCGCGCGATTCTGGGGCTGGGAGTCGGCGGTGAGCTGACCCTCGATCCGTTCGGGCTCAAGGCGGAGAAGCCGGTCGCGCTCGTTCGCGATGCGATTCGCATCGCCCGCGGCGTCATGAGCCGTCGGGCGGTGGAGGGTTACGATCTCCCGGAGCATGCGATGCCGGCGCGCGACGTGCCGATCTTCGTGGCCTCGCGTGGCGAACAGATCAACCGGTTGGCCTCTCGCGACGCCGATGGGGTGTTCTTCTCGGGCCTCGACCTCGGGCGGGTCGAGGAGACGCTCGGCTGGGCCAGGTCGGTGAGGACGATCCACGCTGCCCTGTACCCTTCGATCCGCTACCGGGCCGACCCTCCCATCGATCCCACGTCACTTTGCGGCGACCCGGGCATCGTGGCGGAGGGACTTCACCGCCTGGTGAATCAGCATCGACCGCAAACCATTGGACTGTGCCTCGTCGATGGAGACCCGTTGAGCGTAATGATTCCGCTTGCGCTCGAAACGCTCCGACGCTTCGCCGCCGCCTGAACCTGACCCGTCGTCACGCAACCGGGTCCGCAGCATCAGCCGAACCTACCGAAGGCGGGTATTGAACTGAGCAATATGCCTGGACCGGCGGTTTCGGCGCCGATTGACAGGGTCCCCTCGCCGTGGCGGCGTAGGATCGGTACGAAGAACGCAGGCGAGAAACGGACAATCATTGGCAGACATCACCAACCTTGACTCGATCGAGTGGGAAACACTGGGTCTGGCGATCCGTGAACGTCGGCTGGCACGCAGTCTCACCCTCGTGGCCCTGGCCTCTGAGGTTGATCTTTCGCAACCATTTCTTTCACAGGTGGAAAACGGTCGGGCGCGGCCCTCGATGATGTCGCTGTACCGGATCGCCCATGCCCTGGGTACCACGCCACAGGCGTTCTTCGGTGGACCTGTCGGCGACCTCTCGTCTCCGGCCCTGCTTAGGTCACGCGATGTCCGGGTGGTCGACGTGACCAGCACCTCGACGGAATCGTCGTGTCATCTTCTGCTGGCCGGCGACGCTCCGTTCCACGTCCTCGAGTTCGATGGGTTGCCGTCGGAGTATCTCGACTACTGGGAGCACGACGGGTTCGAAGCGGTCTATGTGATCTCGGGCGACATCGAAGTCGACATAGCGGGCGACATCTCAACGCTCAGCACCGGTGACTTTCTGTCGTACTCCTCGCGTCTTCCCCATCGGCTGCGCGCCGTGTCGCTGTCTCGCGCCCGCGTGCTGCTCATCGAAACCAAAGTCGAGGTCCTCCAGGACCGGGGACCCGCGAGTCACGCGCCAAAAATCCGGAGCCGTCGACGCAACGCCCTGGTGAGCCCGAAGAAGAGCTCCCGCTCGATCACCGGCTGACCTGACGTCTACTTGCGTACCGACTCCCGGGCGACCCGGAGTTCGAGGCGACCGTGGTGTTCCCGTACCTCGTGCACGTTCAGCGCGATCTTGGCCGGTCGACCTACCGCCTCGCCGCTGTTGATGTCGAAGCGGCCATTGTGTTTGGGACATTCGATCTGACCGTCACGGACGAGTCCGTCGCACAGGTGCACGCCGGCGTGGGTGCAGAGTCCGTCAGTGGCACGGAGCGACCCGTCGGTGAGGCGATAGATCGCAAAGGTGGCGTCGTCGCAGTCGAAGCGTACGACGTCATTCTCGACGAGGTCGTTTGACGCTCCAGCATCAACCCAGCCACCGTTTTCTCCGCCGGTTTTTCCGCCGGCTTTTCCACCGTTTTCCCGGACGGTCGAGGCTTCGGCCGATTCCACGGGTGCCGTGGTGCTTCGGAGGTTGGCGCCGCGGGTCGTGGGGAGAAGTGCCGACCGGTCGATGAAGAAGTTGGGTTCTTGTTGTTGACGCCTGTAGGCCGACCAGATCTCGCGGTACGCCGAGCCGAATCCCGGGTACACGGGCGGGTAGTCGCCCTTCACAACCTCGTGCAGTGCGGGAAGAGCGTGGTAGGGAACTGTCGGGAACATGTGGTGTTCGATGTGGTAATTCATGTTCCAGTAGAGGTAGCGGTGAAGGCGGTTCATGCGCACGGTCCGGCTGTTCAAGCGGTGGTCGAGTTTGTCCTCGGCGAGCCCGGCGTGCTGCGTGATCCCGTAGGTCACAACGAGCCATTTGCCGTAGAAGCTCGGGCCCACTACGAACATCAGCGGCTCGAAGCTCCGCAGGACGATCGCCGCGACAATCGTCAGTGTCCATATCATCACGTAGATTCTGGCCGTCAGGACCGCCTTCGGCCTTTCGGCTTCGGGAAGGTAGTCGAGTTCTTCAGGAGTGAACTGCCCGACCGTGTTGCGCAGGATCTTCTTTGTCTCGCCGGGATTGGACGTCAGGCCCAGGCACTCCTTCAGCGGAGCCAGCGTCTTCATCGGGCGCGGGAACGCTATCTCCGGATCCCGCCCGACGATAATCGTGTCGCTGTGGTGCCGGACGTGACTCCACCTCCACGACACGGCTTCACGCCACACCATAAACGACGCCATGTAGTAGACCGCATCGTTCATCCAGGTCGACTTGAAGGCAGTCCGATGCCCGCACTCGTGCCACCGCGAGTCGCTCACTGAACCGTACAACGTGCCATAGACGAAGAAGGCGGGGATCATCCACCAGGTGCCGAAGCTCAGATGGGCCAGGTAGCCCGAACCTCCGAGCAGGGCGAACCACAGCAGCGTGTCACGGATGGCCGGCCCATTTCGCCGTTGCATCAACTCGCGCATCCTGTCACGAGGAACCGGTGTCACGTACCAGTCCGCGTCGGCGAGTCCCCGGTGGATCGCGCTGGCCCGTTCGGGCCCGATGATCGAATAGTCCTTGGCGGCGATATTCATGAGACCAATACTGCCACGGACACTGGAACCCGTGCCATGACCGTTCGGTGACTAGGTCGGTTCGGTGACTAGGTCGGCTCGGCGACTATTTCGGCCAGGACTGCGACGGGAGGTAGGGCCGGAGAAACACCGAGTCGGGGTCGGCCGGTCGACCCCGGTCCTCGTAGGGATCGAAACCCACCGGAACGATGCCGCGGAAGTCGAGTGTGGCGATCTTCTGCACGGGCACGGGTGGCTGGGCCGAAGCGGTCCAGGGGAGCAGGGTCCATGCGTTGCAATAGTGGTTGACGAGCGCCCGCCGGTACCGGTTCGACCGGTTGCGCAGGGAACGGTGGAGGAGATAGCCATTGAAGAAGACCACGCTCCCGGCCGGAACCTCCACTGCGACGGCCCGCGAATCATCGAAGCCGTACGCCTCGTCGGCCGAGTCGAACTCGTCGGGTCGGCCATGCTCATGCGTGGGCCACAGGTACCCGTGGCGGTGCGAACCGGGCAGTACCCAGAGACATCCGTTGTCGACCGTGGCGTCGTCGAGCGAGATCCATGCTCCGATCAGTGACCGGTCCCGAGTCGGAATGTACCGCTCGTCCTGGTGCCACGCCTGACCCTGCAGGCCGGGGGGCTTGGCGAACAGCATCGACTGCATGCACTTTACCGCCCCGTCCCAATGGGCCAGATGGGCCGCGGTGATGTTGCGGAGTACCTCGACAATCCCGGCGTGTCGGATCGTGTCGCGCATGACACCTGAGACGTAGTGGGGAAAGTGCACGGCGAGGATCTGGCGGGTCGCCTCGTCGTCGGATGTCCCCTCGGGCAGATGTACCGGGTTCGAGACCCGATACTCGTTGCGGGCGAATTTCGGGATCTCGGCGCTGATCGCGGCCCGAAGGTCGGTATCGACGAGACCCTCGGCGACCAGAAACCCGGTATCGACAAACTGCTGAGCCTGGGCGTCGACTGATGGGCCCCTTACCGGTTGATCGACGCTGAGGTCCGGCCCGACCCGGTTGGCGACGACGTTTGCTTCGACATCACCCGAAGTTGTGTTCATGAACCCCGATGATACCGGTTAGCCCCTCTCCTTCACATTGATCCCGTCAATATCGCGAAGTAGGGTCGAGGTCATGATCATGATCGACGCATCCGACGTTGCCTCGTTTGCGAGAGACGGTTTCCTCATCAAGCGGGGGTACTTCCGCCCCGACGAAATGGCGGCGCTCCTGAACTCGTTCAACGTTGATCCGGCCATTCATAAGCGGGCCTATGGTGTTGACGACGGGCAGGGTGGTGCCACCGAGATCGCGCTGTGGAACGAACCGGGCGAAGACGCCTTTGGCGCCGTTGCCCGCGGTGAGCGCCTTGTGCGGGGGGCCGAGAAACTGCTTGGCGGGGAGGTGTACCACTATCACTCGAAAATCACGATGAAGCGACCGGGTGCGGGCGGAACGTGGGTGTGGCACCAGGACTACGGCTACTGGTATGCGAACGGGTGCCTCCGTCCTGACATGCTGACGGTTGCCATTCCGTTGACTCCGAACAGCGTCGCCAACGGTTGTCTCAACGTGCTCGCCGGGTCGCACCTGATGGGCCGTGTCGAGCACGGCTTTGTCGGCCATCAGACCGGCGCTGATCCCGCTCGCGTGGACGAAGCCGAGAAGCAACTTCCCCGGGTGGCCTTCGAAGCGGAACCCGGTGATGTGATGTTCTTCCACTCGAACACGCTGCACACGTCGGCGCCGAACCGTTCTGACACCGATCGTCATCTTCTCCTCGTGGCCTACAACACGAAGGCCAACGATCCGTACCTGAAACATCATCATCCCCGCTACAGCCCGATCAATGTTCTCGCGGATTCCGAGATCCTGGCCCGGGCCGATCATCACGACGGCGAAGCTCGGGTATTTCTCGATCCGGCGACCGACCAGAGCATCGCGGGATTCGAAAATTTGGCGTGAGCGTCGGATCGGGTGGTTCTCAGACCACGCCTTGGAACGCCGACATGATCACGGGACGATTCGGGAGCCCGCCGGAAGTTCCCGCACCAGTTCGTCGCTGACCCAGATTTCGGTGAGATGCAGGGTCGAGCGGATGCGGACGACCCGCTTGGGTTCGTGTACCGGCCGACCGCACATCGAGAGTGCCGCCTTGATGGCGTCTTCGTCGGTCGGCAGCACCATCGGCAGTCGTGACCTGCGCAGCCCGGCCGGCCCGGCGGTGAAGCAGTTCACATAGGTCTTCTGCCAGTCGATCTGCCCGGCGACCTTCACGGTCGTGAAATCGGCGAGACCGATCCCCAGCGCGTTGCCGTGGCTCACCTCGGTGATCCCGAGCACGACGATCGTCGCAACCGTCCCGTCGCCCTCGAGCCCGTTGATCCAGTAGCGGCCGGTGACGTTGGGGTCGATGCCGACGCCGCTGATGTCTTTGCCGACCATGTCGACGATCAGCACATCAATCGCGGCGAACGGGAGATGGGGAACGAACGTCTTGGCCAGATTCGTCAGTTCGATCTCCCGGGCGGTGCCGATGTCGGAGCCCACCAGAGCCTCGACGACGACAACCTCACCGGATCCGTTTTCGATCGTTCCCACCCCGCCGAGCAACCGTCCGCTGTTGCGCAGCGCCTCGATCCCGTCGAGCAGCAGGTTGCGCATCGCCTCGGGGCCCCGGGCGTGGATCTGGGCCGCACCGGGCTGTTTGCCGAAGCCGACCACCGCCATCTTGCTGAGGCCGCTTTCGACCGGACCCGTGAAACAGGTGTGGGGTTTGATGCGATTGACCGGGAGGAAGTAGTCGGCCGATGCGGCGTAGGTGTCGAGAAACATCGGCATCCCGTTGACGGTTCGGGCGACCTCGACCGTTTCCATGGTCGCCCGGATCTCCGCCCCGACGGTGTCTTCAGTGATCCCGTAGCCCGACAGCACTTCCCGCTGACCTTCGGCCAGACCGCCTCCGTGGCTTCCCATGGCCGGGACGACGAACGGTTGCGCTCCGAGCCCACGTAACCCGTCGATCGTGCCCGCCAGCATTTCCACGCGTCCGGTGAGCCCGCGACTCCCGGCCCCGACCGCCACGGTCGCGCCCGCCCGGAGCTTGCCGTCGAAGCGTTCCTTCACGGCATTCGCGGCAGCGATCCGAATGTCGCCCACCGGTGTTCCGGTCGGTGCATCGAGGGTCACATGGCGCAACTCGGGAATCGCCAGGTCGCGGTGAAACGGGAGTTGCACTCCTGAGAGCATGGACGCGAAACCAGTCGGCTCAGTCATGGTCTCAACGGTACTCCTCAACCCGAGCAAGGGCTCGGCGCCCCACGACTCAACCGATCAGCATGCCCGGATGAACCGGCCACAGCAGA
>JANMZO010000364.1:0-2429 GCA_031383405.1 Acidimicrobiia bacterium
CGGCCATCCACGATGGTCGAGTTGGCCTCGGAGTTTGGCTACAGGGGTTTGCCGACAACCAACGTCGATGACCTTGCCGCCTGGATCCGGCGCGGCGCCGATCGCCTTTCGCTTCCGCTCTACCTCGAAACGTTCGACCACACGGTGGGAGTGATGCAACAACGCGACGCCCTGATCCGGGTTGCGTCGGAATGCGCCCAGGATCTGGCCGAAGACGGTGTGGTCTATGCCGAGGTTCGCTTTGCCCCGGAGCAACATCTCGAAGCCGGCCTCACCCTCGACGAAATCGTCGGGGCCGTGCAGGAGGGATTTGCCCTCGGCACGAAGGCCGCGGCTGCGACCGGTAACACCATCGTGATCGGCACGCTTCTATCTGCGATGCGTCAGGCCGCCAAGTCGAGCGACATCGCCCTACTCGCCATCCGTCACCGCGACAATGGCGTCGTTGGATTCGACATCGCCGGGCCCGAAGACGGCTTTCCGCCAACCCGTCACCTTGAGGCATTCAACAAGGTCCACGAGGCAAATTTCCACACCACCATCCATGCGGGTGAAGCGTTCGGTCTCCCGTCGATCCACGAGGCACTCCAGTACTGCGGTGCAGAGCGACTCGGCCACGGCGTACGAATAGTCGACGACATCACCCTGTCCAACGACGGCACCTACAAACTCGGGAGGCTCGCCTCGTATGTACGCGACCGTCGTGTCCCGCTCGAGATGTGCCCGACGTCCAATGTGCACACCGGAGCGGCGTCATCGATCGGTGACCATCCGATTGCGCTTCTGAAGCGGCTCCGCTTCCGCGTCACGATCAACACCGACAACCGCCTCATGAGCGGCGTCACGATGACCGATGAGATGGAGCACGTCAGCCGGGCGTTCGGCTACGGCATCGATGATCTTCAGTGGTTCACCGTCAACGCGATGAAGAGTGCCTTTTGGCCCTTCGACGACCGTCTCCGACTCATTGACCAGGTCGTAAAGCCGCGCTACGCCGCCCTACGCGACGAGATCGCGTTCGGCACGAAAACGTAGACCTTCGGCTCTGAACGGCTGACCCCTGACCCTCTGGGCTATTCGGCGATTCCCAGGATCGCGCTCATCGCGGTCTTCAGTTGGGCGACGCTTGCGGGGTGGGTTCCGGGCTTCGTGACGGTCTCGAAGTACACCTTGCACTTCGGCTCGGTGCCGCTCGGCCGCACGGTGATCCGGGCCCCGTCGACCAGCGTGAGGATGACCACATCGGCGGGTGGGTTGGACGTCGAGAGATCCCGAACTTCGCTCACCGAAACCCCGGCGACGTCGGTCGGTAGTTGGGCCCGGAGACCGTCCATGACCGCCTTGATCTTCTGCTGAGCATCCACACCGTCGAAGCGCATCGACCACTGTTGGGTGTCGAAACGGCCGTACTCGGCCTCGATCGCCGCGAGCCGCTGTTTCACGCTTGACCCGGTTGCCTTGAGGTGGGCGGCCAGGTCAGCCATTACCAGTGCGGCGCTGATGCCGTCCTTATCTCGTACGTGACTACCGACGCAATACCCCAGCGCTTCCTCGTAAGAAAGTATGTGCGCATATTTACTCTCCTCAAGCGCCTTGCGGGCAAGCCACTTGAAGCCGGTGAGCGTTTCGCGATACTCCACATCGAAACGTTTGGCCATGACGCCGAGAAGCGACGAGGACACGATCGTTGTGCACACCAACCGGCGCTTTTCGGACGTCGCCGGCTGACTCAGGAGATGATCCGCGAGTAACCAGCCGATCTCGTCACCCCGCAGGCTCCGCCACCCGCCTGCAGCATCGGCATCGGGAATGGCCGCTGCCATGCGATCCGCATCAGGATCGTTGGCGAGGATCAGATCGGCTGAACGCGACGAGGCCAAAGCGAGCGCCAGGTCGAGGGCACCCTTCTCCTCCGGATTGGGAAACGCAACCGTGGGAAAATCGGGGTCAGGGTCAAACTGCTCAGGCACCGGGACCACATCACTGAAGCCGGCTTTGGCGAGAGAACGCGTAAGGTCAACACCGCCGACACCATGCATCGCGGTATAGACAACACGGAGTCGGGCCCGGGCCGCAGCGTCGCTGGTGTGGGGGTCAAGCGCCTGCACTCCGACCTGATAGCGGTCGATCACGTCTTCAGTGAGCGTTTCGATCTTCGCATCGGTAAGCTCGCTCAACGTCACTTCAACCGGTGAAGCGGCGACGGCGGCGATCGCAGCAGCTATGTGCTCGTCGAGTGGTGGCACAATCTGCGGGCCGTCGCCCCAATACACCTTGTACCCGTTATCAGCCGGGGGATTGTGGCTGGCGGTGACCTGGACCCCGACAGCGGAGCCGAGATCGAGCACCGAGTATGCCAGCACCGGGGTCGGAACGGGATGAGGGAAAAGCAATACGCGCATACCTTTTGCAGCAAACACGCGGGCCGT
>JANMZO010000309.1:0-10747 GCA_031383405.1 Acidimicrobiia bacterium
CCGGGGGAGACGACCACGACGACTGCCGCCACGACCACGACGACTGCCGCCACGACCACGACGACTGCCGGGACGACGACCACGACTGCCGCCACGACGACCACTACCACTCCAGCGGAGACGACGACGACTGCCGCCACGACCTCGACTACTGCCGCCACGACCTCGACGACTACTCCTGCCGTCAAACCGGCCAAGCTTGGTGACCGTGTGTTCATCGACACCAACCGCAACGGCGTGCAGGACCCGACCGAAATCGGCATCGTCGGTGCGAGGGTGAACCTGGAAACCTGCGCCGGTGCAGCCCTGCGTTCCACGCTCACGATTGCCGACGGGCGTTATGAGTTTGCCAACCTTGCTCCGGGCCAGTACCGGGTCCGGTTCGAACTCCCAACCGGATACGACTTCACCAGGCGCTTGGTTGGCACTGACACCGGCCTCGACTCCGATGCAGATCAGACCAGCGGTGTGACGGGTTGTGTGACCCTCGTGGCCGACCAGTTCGACCCGACCGTCGACGCTGGGCTCGTCGAGAAGCCGACGGTTACGACGACCCCGATCATCGTGCTTGTCCCGACGACGACCGTGGTTGCGACGACCACCACGGTCCCGACCCCGACGACCCCGACCATCCCGGTCGCCACCGGCTGCATCGGCGACAAGGTGTTCGAAGGCAAGGCTGGAGACAAGGACGGAAAGGGCATCCCGGGTATCACCCTCGTGCTGATCACGCCGGACGGCGTCAGCTTCTCAACCACGACCGATGGCAATGGCCTCTACCTCTTCTGCACCCTGAAGCCCGGTGTTTACACGGTCAGGGTCACGGTTCCACCGGCCGGCGCCAAGAACATCTACACACTGGATGGCAAGAACAACAATGCCACGTCAGTGAAACTCGATGCCGGACGCGACAACCTTGACGCCGACTTCGGGTACGAGCCGAAGAACATCCAGGTTCAGCCGACCGTCGTTGAGAATCCCGACTTCCCGGAGACCCCGGTCATCACTCCCTCGGTCACTGGTTCCGATGGAACCCGGCAGGCGCTTGCGGCGCTCGCGATGATCCTCACCGGTGCCGGGCTCGTCGGTCTGCTTCGGAGCCGCAGGGAGCGTTTGCAGTAATACCCCGCCACACGAGACCATCGATCCGGGGGGTTCGGTGGTCTCGAATCCGTGACGTGCCGGACGGCCCACCCCTTCCGCACGACGCCTTACCGCTTCACTGGCCCGGCTCCCTTATCGGGGGTCGGGCCAGTGGTGTTTTAGCGGTCGTGAGGCGGAGTACTTTCCTCCGGAAACTCGCTGAACTGCTGGCTAATTCGTAGTCTCGTCGGCAGCGTACGTTTCGATGAAGCGGCGCTCTGACCTACGCCGTCCAATTGGAGAACGCGTCGATCATGGCGTGGACATCGTCACCAAGGGGGTAGAGGATCGGCGCCGTAGCGCCATTTTTGATGTAGTTGCCGACCTGCTCCCGGCATTCGTCGGCGGTGCCGGAGGCCGTGATCATCTGCACGATGTCGTCGGGAACAAGCTTTGACGCTTCGACAACCTGCTCGTGCGTCGCTGGCCATGTGAGCACCTGACCGATCTCTTCAAGCAATGACTCGGGCACGCCGCTCGCCTTCATGATGTGCGGCTGCTGGCCGAGGTACTGGGTTACAAGCAGCCGAGCGTTATCCAATGCGTGCTTACGATCCTGCGGATCGTTCGTGGGCGACATCGAACACACGACGAGTTGCGGTCGGTCGAGGTCGGTGGCCGATCGGCCGGCCTTTTTCGCCCCCTTCTCCAACGCATCCATGGCCTGCAGGTTGTACTTCGGGGACACGAGGTAGTTCAGCACGGCACCATCGGCAATCTGACCGGTGAGCTCCATCATCTGCATACCCGTCGCGCCGATGTAGATCGGTACATCCTTCGCCCGCCGCTCCTGGTGAACGTAATCGAGTTCAACCCCATCGAGATGCACGTGATATCCGTCGTACGTGACAGGGCCGTCGCACGCGAGCAGTGCCCGCACGGCCTCAACGATCTCGCGCATGACGAGCAGCGGCCGGTCTCGCGTGATGCCGACCTTCGCGGCAAGCGGGTCCCACCACGCCCCGATGCCGAGGATCACGCGTCCGGGCGCGAGGTCATCGAGCGTGGAGAAGCTTGCCGCAAGACGGGCCGGGTTTCGGCTCCAGCAGTCGACGACACCCGAGCCGATCTTGATCCGCTCGGTCGTGGCACCCCATGCGGCCATTGGAATCATGCAATCGCGCACGAGCCGGCTGTCAGCCTGCCAGACGGAGTCGAAGCCTTTCGATTCCGCGTATTTCGTGAGGGCCATGCCCTCCCGAATCGAATGGGCGTCCTGCAGATACATGGCGACGGGCGTGGGCATGTTTACATTTTGTCAAAAGTTTTGCATTCGCGACGGATGGCCGCGTTTCGTATCGGTGAAAGTTCCCGCTCCGGGGTCGAAAACGTCGACGCGATCGTTCGATTGCGTCCTCTCTCCGAAACGGTCCGGCTGAGCAAAAACCACGACTATGGAGAAATTTGGATCGCATTAGCACGGAAAGTGGTTATGCGGTAGAGGTCCCCTGCCACAGACGTTGGCCGAACACATAAACAAACAAAGGGAATGAAGACATGCACAAGCGAATTGGTGTCATTGCAGCCATCCTCGTCACCTTCAGCGGCCTGGCCGTCGTGGGCCTCGCCTCCGCCGCCCAGCCCGAAAACCCGGGCTGCTTCGGCCAGGCCCGTTCTGCGGGAGTTCAGGCTTTGAACAACCCGGGCGATCCGGGCTGGGGGGTTATCGCGTCGACCCGGAAGGGTGAGAACTCGACACTGAACGCAGCCTACAAAGAGAACGTCTGTAACTGACGATCGCTTCTGACCGATCACCACAACTACGGCGAGGGGACTTGGGTCCTCTCGCCTGCGCTGGTGGGCTGTTCGTCAGTCCCCGTCCCGGTCGGAGCAACGACTACAGATGGCCGAACAACCGCTCCGCCTGCTCACGGCTCTTGGCCACAATCTCGGCGCGGTCGATCCGGCTTGCCTGCCCATTGGTGACGACTTCCACGCCATCGACCCGCACGCTGACAGGTCGGACGCCGGGGGAGAAGGCCAGATGCCAGGGCTCCATCGGCGAGTAACTCCAAACGACCTCATCGTTTCGTGCCTCGGGGAACAGGTCGTAGGAATTCGTCAGCCATGACCACGCGGTGTCGGGGGTTGCGGTCACATCGCTTTCGCGGTGTCGTGCGTAGGCGAGCCGGAACTCGTCGAGCATGTCGGCGCCGATACCGTCGGTACCGAGCACGACGCGATTGCTCCGCTTCGCGGGCGCTGCGTAGCCGACCGCGTTGTTCATGTTGCTTCGCGGGTTGTGGGCGATCGTGCCGCGAACCTCACGGTCGAGGTACACGCAGTGCACCAGGAGCCAGTCGTCGTCGATGTACCGGTCCAACCGTGCCCCGGCATCTGCGTCGCCGGGGCCTTCGGACACGTGGATATGCACACCACGTCTGAGCTCCTTTGCTGTCGCGGCGACCGCCTCAAGGGTTTCGTCGGCGCACGTGAATGCGGCATGCACACCGACATAACCCCGACCGCCGGCTTTGAGGAAGCGCACGTTCTCGTCGAGCCCGCGTTTCGCCGCCGCGGTCATCGCACGTGGACGTAACGTCGCGGCCGGCTGGTTCTCAACCGGAATACGCCCCGTGGCCGAGTGACGGTCCGTGACCCCGTAGGTGCAGCTGACCCGCACGCCGACTTCGGCGCAGGCTTTCGCAATCACGTCGAGGCTTCCTTCGATCGCGTTCGGTGATTCGTGATGGTCGATGATGCACGTGGTGCCGCTCTCAAGAGCTTCGAGGGCCCCGAGCTTGGCCGACCAGTAGATCATGTCGAGATCCAGCGCGCAGTCGAGTCTCCACCACACCTGCTCAAGAACCTCGCCGAAGTCCGTGGCCTGTTTCGGGGGCGCAGGCATGCCGCGGGCGAGGGCCGAATAGAGGTGATGGTGAGCGCAGACCAGCCCGGATGTAATCGCGCTCATGCCGGTTTGAAGGAAATCTGTGAATAGTTCACGGTTGGCCTTCAAACGCCACGGCGGGGTTCGGGGTCATCGGCCAACTCAATCGTCGGCGGCCGAAGCACCGCTGGCTCGCATCGGCAGCGTGTTGCGCCACTGACCGTCGACCATGTGGAGCATCGCAGCAACCGCTCCCGATGTCGGCACGAGACCGATCTCGCCAACCCCCTTCACCCCGTAGGGAGCCCGGGGCTGCGGTACCTCAACGAGCACAGTCTCAACGGGGGGCATGTCTTTCGGACGGATGATGCCGAGGCTACGTAGCGTCATGTTGGTCGGGCGCCCGAGTTCATCTGAAGGGAAGTCCTCACTCAGCGCATAGCCGAGACCCATGTGGACCGAGCCTTCGACCTGGCCTTTGCACAACTGCGGGTTGACGGCGCGACCGACGTCATGGATCGCAACAACCTTCTCGATCTTGCCGCTCGTTGGATCGGCGATGACTACCTGTGCCGCATAGCCGAACGCCGAGTGGATGACCGGGTTTTCGAGGCCCTCATACAGTGAGTTCGTCCAGTCGACCCGGTATTCGCCCTCGTAGTCGACCTCCTTCTGACAGCCGTTGGCCTTGGCGTTCTGACACGCCGCCTGCACCGAACCTGCACCCATCAGTGTTCCGCGTGAGCCGGTGGTCTGGCCGAGCCCGAGCTCACGGCTTGTGTCGACGATGACCCTGATGCGGGTTGGATCGATGCCCAGTTCTTCGACCGCGACCTGCAGAGCAACGGTGTGGATGCCCTGGCCCATTTCGGTCCAACAGTGGCGCACCTCGACGGTCTCGGCATCGTCGTCGAGGAACCGCACCACGGCCTTCGAAACTTCTTTGAAGCCATTGCCCAGCCCGGAGTTCTTGAGGCCGAGTCCGATTCCGACCGCCTTACCCTCAGCGAGAGCCTTGTCGTAGTACACCTTGGCCTGATCTAGGCAGGTCTCGGCGCCGGCCGAGCCGTCGTCCATGATCTGCCCCGGTCCCCACACCTGTCCGGGCTTGATGACGTTGCGTTTACGGATCTCCCAACCGGAAATGCCGACCTTTTCTGCAAGGCGATCGAGAGCCCCTTCCATCGCGAATTGGGCCTGGTTTGCCCCGAAGCCCCGGAACGCGCCGCAAACGGGGTTATTCGTGCGTACACATATGGCATGGACGTCGATGGTCGGCACATGGTACGGCCCGCTGGCGTGACCGGCCGCGCGCTCCACCACCTTCATGCCTACGCTCGCATAGGGTCCCGAGTCGCCGATCATATGTGCACGCAGCGATGTGAGCTTTCCATCGGCATCGCACGCGACCGTGTAGTCCATCCGGATCGGATGGCGTTTGGCGTGCATGAGGAGCGACTGCTCCCGGGTACTCGTAACCTTGACCGGCGCGTTGAGCAACCAGGCCGCCAGTGCCGCATGCCCCTGATTGCTGAGGTCCTCCTTGCCGCCGAACGCGCCGCCGTTGGAGACCAGTTCGACGGTGACCTGGCTGGTCTGGATGCCGAGGATGGCGGCGATCGCATCCCGGTCGTCCCACACCCCCTGACCGCCTGAATAGACGTAGAGGGAACGTTCACCGGCTCCGTTGATGCCCGGAACGGCGAGCGACGATTCCGGTTCGAGGAATGCCTGTTCGATACGTTGGGTCTGAAAGCGTTCCGTGATGACATGGGCGCTCGCCGCGATCGCTGCGTCGACGTCGCCCCGGTGGTACTTGGAGGTCGACAGTACGTTGCCGTCGAGGCCCCAGACCGCATCCTCAGGGTCATCGATCGCAAGTGCGGCGTCGGTGATCGGCCGTAGAACGTTGTAGTCGACGTTGACGAGAGCGGCAGCGCGGTGGGCAGTCTCTTTGTCGCGGGCCACAACGACGGCCACGACATCACCGAGAAAGCTTGTCCGGCCACCCTCCGGAATGAAGACCGGCCAGTCCTTGTGGATGAGACCGACCTTCAGTGCACCAGGAACATCGGCCCCCGTAAGGACGCGCACCACTCCATCGACGGCCGCTGCGGCACTCGTGTCGATGCGCACGACGTCGGCCCTGGCGTGATCGGTCAGCACGAGTGCGCCGTGGAGGAGACCGACGGGATTCATGTCGTCGATGTAGGGGCGACGGCCGACGGCGAGATCGCGACTCTCGTACTTGAGTCCGCTCGAACCGATACCACCGTTGGCGACGAGTTCGGGCTTGTCTCCGCGCGCAAGCGACTCGATGGCATCGAGCACGGTGACGTAGCCCGTGCAACGGCACAGGTGGCCACCGAGGTGGCGGGCCGTCTCTTCCCGGGTGAGACCAGCGCCCTTCTTGTCTATGAGTGCCTTGGCTCGGACGACGATTCCTGGCGTGCAGAAACCGCACTGCAACGCCCCGCACGCCGCGAACGTGTCAGCGAAACGCTCTACCTCGCTCGTCTCGAACCCTTCGATGGTGGTGATCGACTTGCCGGCGACGCGCGCCAACGACATCTGGCACGAGATCGACGCCTTGCCGTCGATCAGTACCGTGCAGCATCCGCACTGACCCTGCGGCGAGCATCCGTCTTTCGGTGACGTGATCTGGAGTTCTTCACGCAACGCGTGCAAGAGGTTCGGATGACGCGTCGAAACGGTGACCTCCGCTCCGTTCACCGTGAACGCAACTCGATCGGTGTCAAGTGCGTAAGGGGTCTCGATCATCGGTACTCCGTCGGGGTGTAGTCGGGTTCAGCCGGTGGCTCGATAACACCCTTTTGAGATGTTATGCGTGCATAATGCTGTGGTTCCCGGTAGCGATCCATCTGAAACAGCGTGTGCTTGAACTTGGTGCACATATCGAGGTCGCATTCAGCGACGATGAGTTCGTCGGCCGTGGTGACCGCACGGGCCACCACCTGCCCGCTCGGGGCGAAGATAGCGCTCTGGCAGAGGGAGTCGACGCCTTCCTCGGTTCCGCCCTTCGCAACGCCGATGACCCAGGTGCCGTTCTGGTACGCGCCGCTGGCCATGCACAGATCGTTATGGAAGAGCTGCAGTGCATTCTGACCGGGGTCGGGTGCGTAGTGGATCGGTGTGTTGTAACCAATGGTGATGATCTCCGCTCCCTGCAAACCCATCACGCGGTAGGTTTCGGGCCAGCGACGGTCGTTGCACGTCGCCATCCCGACGATCGAACCGAACGCCCGCCAAACGGGAAAACCCTCGGGACCCGACTCGAAGTAGTACCGCTCGAGGTGCTGAAACGGTCGCCAGGGTTCGTAGGTTTCGTGGCCCGGAATGTGCACCTTGTGGTACTTGCCCACAATTGTGCCGTCTCGCTCGACCATGATCTGTGTATTGAAACGGTGCTTCAGGCCATCTGCGCTTTTCGACGCGTCGACCAGTTCGGCGTAGCCGAGGCAGAAGCCGATCTTTAAACGTTTCGCTTCATCAAAAAGAACCTGGGTGTCCGGACCTGGCATCTCGGACTCGTACCACGAGTCGATCTCGGCGTTGTCCTCGCTGTACCAGCGAGGAAAGAACGTCGTGAGTGCGAGTTCGGGAAACACCACGAGATCGCAGCCGCGCCGGGCCGCGTCGCGAAGCATCACGAGGAGCCGCTCGACCGCGGATGCCCGACTGTCGGCCCGCTGGACCGGCCCGAGCTGGGCCGCGCCGACGGTGAGGATGCGCGTCATTGGGTGACCCTATCCTTCGCGTCGGCCGGCGTGCCGGAGGTGGCGGATGAGGAGGCGGCTGAGAGGACCTCGGTTTCGCTGAGGGACAACATCACCTGGAGGAGGATGTTCGCACCACCGATCAGATCAGCGGGATCGGTATGTTCGGCCGGGTTGTGACTGATTCCCTTAACGCTCGGCGTGAAGATCATGGCGGTCGGACACAAGCGGGCGAGCATCTGCGCATCATGACCGGCGCCGCTCGGCATCCGGCGGGCGGTGTCGCCGAGCCGCTCGACGGTCGACTCCACCAGCGAGATCATCCGTTCGTCGAAGGCGACCGGCTCGAACCTGGCGAGTCGGCGCGATTCGATGAGGACCCCTTCGGCGCGTTCGAGCGTGCGCAGGAACTCAGCGAGCCGATGCTCGGACTCGGCGAGCTTTGCTTCGTCGGTATTTCGCAGGTCGACCGTCATTTTTGCCTGCGCGGCGACGACGTTGACCAGGTTGGGGTGAAGCGTCACCAGCCCGACCGTGCCGACGTGCGGATGGCCCATGTCAAGGGCCAGTTCCCGCACAAACGTCGAGACCCGGGCTGCCGCGTAGCCGGCGTCGTGGCGCATCGACATGGGTGTTGTACCCGCGTGGTTGGATTCACCGGTGATCGTCAGTTCCTGCCACGAGATGCCCTGTACCCCTGTCACCGCACCGAAGCGGACACCTTCGGCCTCCAATACGGGACCCTGCTCAACATGCAGTTCGACGAACGCGTGCGGGACCTCACCCGGGCACGGGGTCGAGCCGAGATAGCCGATGCGCGCCAGCTCCTCGCCGACCCGGGCTCCGTCGATTCCAATGACATCGTAGGCCTCCTCGGCTGACATGCCGCCGCAGTACACCAGGCTGCCCATCATGTCGGGGCTGAAACGCGCCCCTTCCTCGTTGGTAAAGAACCCGACGCTGATCGGATGCTTTAAGACGATTCCCGCCCGGTCGAGTGTCTCGATGACCTCCAGGCCGGAGAGTACGCCGAGGTTGCCGTCGTAGAGACCACCGGTGCGGACCGTGTCGATATGGCTACCCGTCATGACGGCCGCCGCCGCTGGGTCGGAGCCGGCGCGGGTTCCAATGACGTTGCCGATGGCGTCGACCCGGACCTCCAGTCCGAGGTCGGTCATCCAGGTTCGGACCAGATCTCGGCCGTCCCGGTCGTCGTCGGTCAGGGCCAAGCGGGCCGATCCGGGCTCGCCCTTCGCGCCGCGTATCGCACCGAGCTCGCCCAGCTCATGGATGCGGCGCATGAGACGGTCACCGTCGATCCGGAGCTGGGCCAGAGCCGGGGGAAGGGGGGAAAAATTCATACGGAACGATGATCCGCCACAGCTTTACAAAATGTCAATGATCCGGACCGCTTTGTAACACTTTGTCTTGTAACACTTTGTCTTGGCACGTTGGCTTTGTGGCACTTTGGCTTGGTAACCGGCGACACCGGTGCCAGGTTGTCATGTGCGTTCTCTGAGGGAACAGGGAGAGTTCCAACGCACTATCCTCGCCCCCAGTGGATCACGCCTTTCTCGTTGCGCTTCAACCGGTGGCCAAAGCGCTCGGCGCCAAGATCATCAACCCGTCTGAAGCTACGCCCACCGATGTTCCGCTTGTCTGGGAGGGGGTCACGCTTGGTGCCCTCCGCCTCCCGCAACTTACCGGCGCCCTCGACCGTCTGATCGACCAGGTCGAGGCAGAATTGGGTGGCAACCTCGAGGACCTGAGCCGTGAAGACAAGCAGCGAGCGGTGAAGATGCTCGACGAGCGCGGGGCCTTTGTGATGCGCCGGTCGGTCGAGGAAGTGGCCGACGCGTTCGGGGTAAGCCGGATCACGATCTACAACTACCTGAACGCGACCCGCGACTCGAAGTAGCTGCTCCGGTTTTTCGATGGGGCTTGGGCCCCGACGGTCGGTGTCTGCTACTCCATCGCCACGGCATAAATCTCAAATGCACTATCTTGTATTCATGTTTCTTGCTTCAGGTGCAGCCTCTGACCGGTCCAAGTTCGTCGACCTGGATGTGCCGATCGGGGCGTGGATCGCCTTGCTCGCCGTAATTGGGGCGATGTTGGCCATCGATCTGGTCCGTCATCGCGAGGCTCACGCACCAACGCCGAAGGAAGCTCTGACCGAGACGCTCGTCTGGGTTGCCTGTGGTCTGGCCTTCTCCGTGGTGATCTGGATCTCGTTCGGTGGCGCTGCGTTCGGCGAGTACATCAGCGGCTACCTCATCGAGAAGTCACTCAGCGTCGACAACGTCTTCGTTTGGTCGATGTTGTTCGCCACAATGTCAATACCTCTCAAATATCAGCACCGCGTGCTGTTCTGGGGAATCTTCGGAGCCCTTGCACTCCGGGCGATCTTCATCGTGCTCGGCACGGCGCTCATCACCCGCTTCTGGTGGCTGCTTCTGGTATTCGGTATCTTCCTGGTGTATACGGGAGCCAAGATCATTCGGCACCGCGACGACGAGGGCGAAGAAGGGCCGAAGCGGGGGTTGGGCCTGCTGCGCCGCATCATGCCGGTCACCGACAAACTCGATGGTCAGAAGTTCTTCACGGTACTCAACGGAAAACGCGCGGCCACGCCACTGCTGGCGGCGTTGTTCGTGATCGAATTGACCGACGTAATTTTCGCCGTCGACTCGGTTCCCGCGATCCTCGCGGTTTCGAACGAGTCGTACATCGTGTTCGCCTCGAACGCTTTTGCCATCCTCGGGCTTCGGGCGATGTACTTCCTCCTCGCGAATGCCAAGGAACAGTTCCACTACCTTTCCCATGCCCTCGGAGGCATTCTGATCTTCGTAGGCATCAAGATGACGGTCTCGCACTGGTACCACATGAACACCTACCTTTCACTTGCGATCATCGTGTCGATGCTCGTGATCGCGGTCGTGCTCAGCGTCCGCCGCAACAAACGTTTCGGGATCACCGCGACTCCGGTCGTCGACGTCCACCAGCACTGAACCCGCCTGAACCCTTTCCAGATGGG
>JANMZO010000382.1:0-50570 GCA_031383405.1 Acidimicrobiia bacterium
GACCCGAGGCTCGTCTCGTTCATCGACCGCTACGCGACGTACACCGGCTCCGACCCTCGCAAGGCGCCGGCGGCGTTGGCGTCGATTCCGTACCTTGAGCGCTCGCAGGGCGGGTGGTACATCGACGGAGGGCTGCGGCGAATCGCCAACCTGCTTTTCCAGAAGTGTCTGGATCTTGGTGTCGCCTTCCACCTCAACACTCCAGTTGACGAGATCGCGGTGGACGCAAAGGGTCGGGTCTGCGGGGTGCGAATCGAGCAAGAGACGCACCCATACGATCTGGTGATCGCCAACGTTGACGCCCGACACCTCTATGCCGACCTCATTCCCCGGGAACCAAAGGCTCGTCGGGCGCTCCGCTCGGTTCGTCGGGCGACTTCGAGCCTCAGTGGATTCGTGATGCTTCTCGGGGTGAAAGGGCCGACCCCCGAACTTGCCCACCACACCGTGCTGTTCCCGGAGCGTTACGACGACGAGTTCGACGACGTCTTCGGCACCCGATCCAAGCCCCCCCGCCCCGTCCGCGACCCGACGATCTACCTGAGCGTCCCGAACGATCCGACCCTCGCCCCGCCGGGACACCAGGCGTGGTTCTTGCTCGTCAATGCGCCCCGCCACACACCGGCCGACAGATCGGCCGGCGTTGACTGGAACGAACCGGGCCTGGCTGATCGCTACGGCGACCGGATCCTCGCAATACTGGCCGATCGGGGAATTGATGTCCGCGACCGCATCGTCCACCGCACAATCCGTACTCCGGCCGACCTCGAACGCGACACCCGTGCGGTCGGCGGGTCCATCTACGGCACCTCATCAAACGGAGCGCGCGCCGCGTTCCTCCGCCCAGCCAACCAATCCCCGGTCCCGGGCCTGTTCCTCGTGGGCGGCTCCTCCCATCCGGGAGGCGGCCTCCCGCTCGTAACCCTCAGCGCGCAGATCGTCGCCAACCTGATCGGCCCGGCATAGGAGTCTCTCGCTCGTGAGTTTCAGGTCCCGGGTGAAACGGTCGCCGCTCCCGCGCCACGACGTGGAGCCAAGTTGTCGGGCCCGACCGCGTTGTGCGGCATCTGGCGGCGGGCACGTTGCACCGTTGTTGGCTCAGCACCGCCCGCCGGTTCGCCGGACTGAACCGCTTACATCATGGAAAGCGACCAGCCGACGCGCGATCGCCGGCAGCTCTACTTGCCCTGAAAGTGCCCGTACATCGTGGCATTGAATGGAGCGATCGCCGCAGCGAGCTCAGCGGAAGGAGAGCCGAACCCTTCGGGCTCGAGGCCGCCACCAAGCTCAACCAGTCGTCCAAGAAGCTCACCCACGTTTCCCAGGTGAGCCAACATCGCGTCTGAGGGACACATCCCCCCAGGTATCGCCATCCGGCGGACGGGTGCGTCGCCGAACGTGTCCAATCGCCAGCGTCCAGTTGCACGCGGCCGTCGTATGCATCATGCGTCAGCGGATCCATTGTCGTGAAGTTCCGTGTCTCGAATCCTCGGGCTCGCGGGTTGTCCGGATTTGGCAATTGCGAATGGGCCCGGTACTTTCGGGAGTGTGAAGGGGCACTTCCAGAAGCGCTTCGGAAGTGGTCTGCAGTTGCTTCGTTGCTCCCCTGATGGGCGCCCGTTCCGCGGGTGATGTGGCCGATCACCATGCTGGTGAAGTAGCAGAACTTCCTGCGAAGGCGGGAAAGAACCGTTCGTACTGGACCGCTCTTTGTGTCGTGATGGTGCTCCTCACTGCGGGGTGCGGGCGAACGCCGCGTAAGTCTCCGTTCGTGATTGGCGCGCCGGCTGAGGTTGTGTCGCGCGACTATGTCGCCGGGCACTTCGAAGACCGTTCGGTGTGTGACGCGGGCTGGACGACGGAGGCGAGCGGCGCGTCGAAATTCGATTCGTGTGCCTCGCTACATCAGGACACGTCGTTCGTGTTTGACAAATGGTTCGTGACGTTCAGGCAGTGCCGCGGGTGGACGCTGACCCCTCCGTCGTCGGAGTGCGGGGAACAATCCACCAGCCGGGTGGAGGTGGCCGGCTACTTCCAGTATGAGGAAGCTGAACAACTCATCGGGCATCGAGTCCGTTCGATCCACGACTGGACGCTTGTGCAGCGATGAACCCAGCCGCTGTTTGCCGATCCTCTGGACGGGTCTCGAATCCCGCTCAGTCAGGTTTATGTCCACGTTTCGACATGTATGGAGTGCGAATTGTGGACATGAAACCCCGGCACGACCCATGCCCACGGTCCCGTAGAATTGCGCTCATGAGACCGTTCGTTGTCACTATCGCCGACTTGCTGTTCAAGCCGGCCGCCCGGAGGTCCGAGACACTGAACGGGCCGACGGAGCGTTTGGTGGTAACCGAAACTGTCGTTCCTGCAGGTGGGGAGCTTAAGGTCAACGCCGTTCTCTCGTCGGTGAGCGACGGTATCCTCGCCGAGGGCACCGCCCACGCGCACTGGACGTCGGAATGCCGACGCTGCCTGGTTCCGGTAATCGGCGAGTCGACGGCCGAGTTTCGGGAGATGTACTCGCTGAAACCGATCGAGGGCGACACGTATCCGATTACCCACGATCAGGTCGATCTCGAACTGGTCGCGCGAGAGGCTATTCTTTTAGCCCTGCCGCTGGCTCCTCTCTGCCGAGAAGAGTGTGCGGGTCTGTGCCTCACCTGTGGCGCCGACCTCAACGAGGGTGCGTGTTCGTGCACCCTCGCAGATGGCAACCCACGTTGGGCAGCTCTGGATGGGCTGCGCTTCCAGACGCAAGAACAACCGGAAAGCTAACGATCATGGCCGTACCTAAGAAAAAGAAATCCAAGATGAAGGTCCGAAGCGGTCGGGCCAGCAACTGGAAGCTCCGTGCGCCGTCACGCAGCACATGTCCCCGCTGCACCGCAGTCAAGCTGCCCCATACCGTGTGCCCCACGTGTGGTTGGTACAAGGGCCGCCAGGCCGTCGACGTCGCATAAGTAGCTGCAGCGGGCTCCCAGCCCCGGTGTTCACCGTGGATGCGCGCAGGTCGTCTGCAACATGGCAGCATCTACCTTCTTGGAATTTGGTTGTGACCGCCGGCGGTGAACCGGCGGTCTCTACGCGTTTGGAGCTCACATGACACTCTCGCTGCCGGTCGCTATCGATGCCATGGGTGGGGACCACGCCCCGTTGCAGATTCTTGAGGGGGCCAGGCAGGCGGCGGAGTTGGGCATACCAATCGTTCTGGTCGGTCGAAGCGCTGACCTCGCCGATACGTTTGGACTCCCGGTCATAGAAGCGTCGCAGGTGATCGCCATGGACGACGACGCCGCCAAGGGCGTCCGCACCATGAAGGATTCGTCGCTTGTCCGGGCCGCCGAGGCGGTCCGCGATGGCCGGGCGTCGGCCTTTCTCAGCGCAGGCAACACCGGCGCGACGATGGCGAGCGCTTTACTGCGTATGGGCCGGATCAAGGGAGTCATCAGACCGGCTATCGCCACTCCGATTCCGGTTCCGGGGTCGACGCCGACGGTTCTGCTCGACGCCGGGGCCAACGCCGAGTGCACGGTCGAGTACCTCGTCCAGTTTGCGCAGATGGGTTCGGCTTACGCGAGAGCCCGCTTCGGTATTGCCAACCCCAGGGTGGGTCTGCTGTCGATCGGCGAAGAAGACGGCAAGGGCAACGCCCTGGCCAAGGCGGCCAACGAAGCGTTTCGGGCTGGCGCGGCCGGGCCGGGTGTCAATTTCCTCGGCAACGTCGAGGGCCGTGACATCATGAGCACTGAGATTGACGTTGTCGTGACTGACGGGTTCACCGGCAACGTGGTGTTGAAGACGCTCGAAGGCGGCATGAAGTTTTTCGCCGACAAGGTCTTTGAGGCTCTGGTCGCGACACCCGAGGCCAAAGAGGCGGCAAAGGTTCTTCTTCCGCAACTGATGCCGCTGGCCGAAGCGCTCGATCCCAGCACCTACGGTGGCGCGATGCTGCTCGGCGTCGATGGTGTGTGCATCATCAGCCACGGATCTTCCAACGCAACGGCGATTCTCAACGCGTCAAAAGTCGCCCGTGACATGGTCGAGGTTGATCTCGTCGGTGCGCTGCGGGCGTCTATCCAGCCTTTTTCGTAGGACGGGACCCGGCACGCTGTCCCCAACCAGGGCACCCCGGTCTCCAACCCGGGCGCCCCGGTCCCCCAACCCGTCGGAAATCGTCGGTGATGAGCGATGGATGCGTCGGGTTGGGTTCCTCGCTGCGGCAGGTTGGGTCCGGGTCGTGCGACCAAGGGACCCGGTCCCCGTATCAGACCCGTCAGGAGTTACTCGGGAGGGAACTCAGACGCTGTCGCAGGCCGAGTGACGTCGGCGGCTACGATCTGTTTGTTTGATCCTTAACCCGTACGGGTTGACCTTTCGTTGGAGTTGCCGTGAGCCTTGATCGTCCTGCCGTAGTGAATCTGGTTAAAGACCGCTTGGCCGACATCTTGGAAGTCGAACCATCGAGCATCAGCGAGTCCGCGTCGTTCGTCGACGATCTCGATGCCGACTCACTTGCACTGATCGAATTGGTCGAGGCCCTTGAGGAAGAAGTCGGCCAACATAAGGCTGGCTTCCATATCGACGACGAAGACCTGGAGGACCTGAAGACGGTCCGCGATGCGGTTGAGTACGTCATGGCGAAGCTTTAAGCGGCTTGGTTCCTTCTGTTCTGCCGTCGGTCAGGCCCGGTAGCCGCATTGTTTTTGACTTCGTCTGCCACTTCGTCTGCCACTTCGTCTGACGACCGATGAGTGACCCGTCGTCATTCTCCGAACTCTCCGGGCGCATCGGCTGGACGTTTCGCGATCCTGAGCTGCTTGAGCGTTCGATGGCTCACCGTTCTTGGTGTTCGGAGACAGGTGCTGCTTCGAATGAGCGACTTGAATTTCTCGGTGATGCGGTACTTGGCCTCGTCGTAACTGCATTCATTTACCGCCAGTATCCAAGTCTTCCCGAAGGTGATTTGGCAAAATTACGGGCATCGGTGGTCAACGCAATTGTGCTCGCCGAAGTGGCCGACGACCTCGATCTGGGGTCGAGCCTGCTTCTCGGCAAGGGTGAAGACGCCACCGGCGGTCGACAGAAGGCGTCTATAGTTTCCGACGCCTTGGAAGCGGTCATCGGTGCGGTCTATCTCGACGGTGGATGGGATCCGGCCGCCTCCCTCGTCATGCGGATCATCGGCGACCGAATTGCCGAGTACGCGGAAGGGCCGGGAGGAAGCGATTACAAGACACGGTTGCAGGAACTGGCCGCCCGCGAATTCGAGCAGCTTCCGCTGTACCGGGTGACCGGGGCGGGCCCCGACCATGCGAAGTCGTTCGAGGCGCAGGTATTCATCGGTGGCGAACTGCGCGGATCCGGAACGGGCCGTTCGAAGAAGCTGGCCGAGCAGGTCGCTGCGAAGGAAGCGTGGGAAGCCTTGCGCAGCGTTTTGGCTGCGCCGTCGCCGAACGAATCGGCGCCGATCGACCGGCCGGTCGATCGAGTGGACCCAGTGGATTCACTCGAACCGGAGGAACGAACTCCGGTCGGCGGCGCATCGACGTCCCCGGAGTCCTGAGGTCTGCGGGTCCAATGCCTGAGGTCCGCAAGTCCAATGCCTGAGCTCCCTGAGGTCGAAACGATCCGACGCGATCTTCACGATCGGCTCGATCGGCAAACCGTCTGCGCCGTCGTTCTCGGTCGGCTGCGGACCCTTCGGCGCTACACCGATCCCCGGGCGTTCGTCGACGAACTCATCGGGGCGACCGTGTCGGGAACCGATCGACTTGGGAAGTACCTTTTCATCGACTTCGGACAATCAACCCGATTGGTCATTCACCTCCGAATGAGTGGTCAGCTTCTGTGGAGCAATTCAATCGATGCGCCGGTTCTCAAGCACACGCACATTCGGATACAGTTCGAATCTGGCGAGGAATTGCGGTTTATAGACCCAAGAACCTTCGGTGAAATGTTTGTTATGGACCCGACCGGATCTGATATTTCGCACGTCGGTCCCGACGCGTGGACGGCCGTGGAAACACCGAAGGAACTAGCCCGCCAAATCGGATCGCGACGCTCGTCGGTCAAGGCGGTCCTCCTCGATCAGGGCGTGGTGGCCGGGGTCGGATCGATCTACGCCGATGAGATCTGTTTCCGGGCCGGGGTGCGTCCGGGGCGGCCTGCGGATTCGTTGCGCCCGATCGACATCAGGCGACTCCACGAAGCTATGAAAGTGGTTTTGGGTGAAGCAATCGCGGCGCGCGGTTCGACGCTCAACGACGGTCAGTATGTCGGCGCTGACGGGCAGCCCGGCACGTTCGCGAACTCGCACCGTGTGCACGCCCGCAAGGGTCGGCCGTGCCTGACCTGCGGTCAGCCGATCGTGTCCGGCACCATCGCCCAGCGTTCGGCGTACTGGTGCAAACGCTGCCAGCGATGACGAACGAGCCCTGCTTTGGCCTTGTTCGGTGACCGTTGCGAAAAGGTTTTCCACAAGGTGTGGTCCCAATTCGCCATATCCCCAGCGAGAATCGGTTTTCCCAAGGGTTATCCACAGATTTGTGAACATGTTTGGGTGAGGCAGACTTTAGGGCCCGCACCCGGGCTTTCGGCGCCTACGGTCCCGTCGGCACGAGCGCTGCGCGTGTCTACGATCCTTCACCGGCCCAACCCTGACCCAAGACCAAGAACCCCACACTCCGACGTCCACACTCCGATCCTTCATCAACCCTGTGCCAAAGGCCATCACCGTTCGTGTACCTCAAGACCCTCACGCTCAAAGGATTCAAGTCCTTCGCCGATTCGACCACGCTCGATCTTGAGCCTGGCGTAACGGTCGTTGTCGGCCCGAACGGTTCAGGAAAGTCGAACATCGTCGATGCCGTTGCGTGGGTGCTCGGGGCCCAGGGGGCGCGCACAATGCGGTCCAACAAGATGGAAGACGTGATCTTCGCTGGTTCGTCGAAGAAGGCGGCCCTCGGACGGGCTGAGGTGAGCCTCACCATCGACAACGCCGACGGCACCCTTCCGATCGAGTTCTCCGAAGTTACGATTACCCGCACACTTTTCCGCACCGGGGAAAGCGAGTACGCCCTCAACGGAGTCTCGTGTCGTCTGCTCGATATCCAGGAGCTTCTGTCCGACTCCGGGGTCGGTCGCCAGCAGCACGTGATCGTCAGCCAGGGTCAGCTTGCTGCGATCCTCGACTCCCGTCCTGAAGATCGGCGGGGCGTTATCGAAGAAGCGGCCGGTGTTCTGAAATACCGGAAGCGGCGCGAACGTGCGCAACGGCGCCTCGAAGCCACGGAGGCGAACTTCGCCCGCCTCGGTGACCTGTTACGGGAAGTGCGCCGTCAACTTCGACCCCTCGAACGTCAGGCCGAAGCGGCGAAGAAGCATGAGGAGATGGCGATTGAGCTGCGTGCGATCCGTATGCATCTCGCCGGTCGGGAGTTGTCGGTGCTGAGGGTCCGTGCGGAGACGAGTTCCCGCACGAGGAACGAACTCCAGATCCGTGAGAAGGAGTTGCGAACCCAGCTGGCCTCGCTCGACGCCGATGTGGTCTTCGCCGAGTCTCAGTTGTCGGCGGTCAGCGGCGGAGCGCTCGCCGAAGCACTCGACGACCCCTTCCTCGGCGTCGATCTCGGTGACGCGCTGGCCCGGGTCGAAGCGCTGTACGCGAGAGCACGCGGTCACCTGGCGTTCCTCGGCGAGCGGCGACGCGGCATCGAGCGCGACCGAAACTCGTTCCTGGACAGCGGTGTGGTTGAAGCCCTCTTGGGCGAAGCGGCCAAGTTGGCGTCGGAACTGGAGAAGGTGCAGACCGAAGCACTCGATCTTCCGCTTCTGTTCGACGACCTCCAGGAAAAAGAAAGCGCGCTGAGCATCGAGCGTGAGCATTTCCTGGAGGACTGGGGTCTCGAAACAAACCCGCAGCCCTCGACCGGCCCGACCGTGGCTGAGGTGCGCGGCGAGCTGAACGCTCGGCGTCAGGCGAAGGACCGCACCACGGCCGATGCCCATCGGCTTGACACCCGGGCAATGTCACTGCAGCAGCGGCTCGAACGGCTGGTGGCCGATGCAGCTAAAGCCGAAGCGGAGATCGACCGACTGCTCGAACTCATCGCCGGCGACGCGGGTCTCCCAGGGGTCAACGGAGCTGGCGGTGACACTCAGCCCACAGGGGTTTCCGCGGCAGCGCAGGCGACGCAGAAACGGGTCGATGTCGAGCAAGCCCTGTCGGAGGCTGAGGCGGCGCTTGAAACGGCCGATGAACACTTCCGGGAAGCCGACGGAATGGCCAAATCGTGGGAGGCCCGGGTGGAAGCGCTCACTTCGGCTCTTGATGCGGCGCGTGCCCGGGCCGGAGCCCAGCGTCTCGCCGGGCTCGACGGCATCATCGGTACGCTCCTTGACCTGGTCGACGTCGACCATGGGTGGGAGGCGGCGTTCGAAGCGGCCATCGGCGAAGCATTGAACGCGGTCGTCGTGCGCGACACCGCCGCCGCTCGTCGGGCACTGTCGCGACTTCACGAGTCGTCGATCTCGGGGGCCGTGCTGGCGCTCGGTGCTCTGGTTGGGCCCGGGGCCGTGCTGGCCGGGTTCAGCGCCCACTCAGGTGGGAGTCAGCCGATCCGCGCCCACGTTCGCGCGGCTGATCCAAGTGTGTCGGCGCTGCTCGACGCGCTGTTGCACAATGCGGTGGTCGTCGAGGGTAACTGGACCGTGGCGCTCGACCTGGCCCTGGCCCACCCCGAGCTCGTGGTCGTGACCGGAACCGGAGACCGTTTCACCGGTTCGGGTTGGCGATCCGGTTCGGGCTCTTCGGGGGCTACCGGGGCGGCCCTGATCGACGCGGTTGACGCGGCCGCCGGGTCGAGTGCCCTGGCCTCCGCCGCTAGGCAGGCAGCTGAAGCGGCCCGCGCAACGGTCCTGCACCACCGCGCCGAGGTGAAGGAGCTCCGCTCGACCGAACAGCGGCTCATCGCCGAACATCAGCAGCGGGTCAACCAACTCGCCGGTACCCGGACGAGCCTTCCGCGTCTGGCCAACGACCGGGCCGACGTGTGGGCGGAGTTGTCTGCGCTGACCCAACAGGCCGACGAGGCCCGGGCCCGTGGAGTCGCCGATTCCGAGCGTTTGGCGGAGCTTGCATCGATGCTGCCGACACTGGTTGAAGCCGAAAACGAGTTGGCCATCCGCCAGAGTCGGCGTCGCGAGGCCTCGCAGCGTCTTGATCAGCGCACGGCCGCGGTGGCGGCGATCCGCCGTGATCTGGAAGTGCGGGCGGCGAGCATGGAAGAGCGTCGCCGGATCCTTGTCGGTCGTCAGACCGAGATCGAAGACCGTCTTTCGCGTTCTGTGGAGGAACGGGAGATGGCTGAGCAGCGCCGCCTGGAACTTGACTTTCTCGCCGAACAAACCGAGCTGCTGCATGTCGCGGTCGAAGATCGAGCGGCGCTTCTCGAAGGCGGGCTCGCCGACATCCGTCAGCGTCGTCGCAAGCAAAACGAGGCGGCGCGTGCCGCGACCGCAAAGCTCGAAGGACTCCGCCGTTCGCGCGGCGACGCTGAAACGCAACTCTCCCAGTGCCTCGAGCGGTTGCAGCGGGTGGAGATCGAAGCGGCGGAAATCCGTCTGCGTCTGGAAACGCTGGTCGAGCAGGTCCGTCGGGAATTCGACGCCGAACCGGGTGCAGTCATGGCAGCCCCGTGTCCGCCGCTGCTGAACGCGACGGCGCCGACCACCCGCGTCCGCGATCTCGAACGTGACCTTCGGCTTCTGGGTCCGGTCAACCCGTTGGCCCTCGACGAGTTCATCGCCCTACAGGAACGCAACGCTCTTCTCGAGGGTCAACTCGAAGACGTGAAGAGCACCCGTCGCGATCTCGCGAAGGTGATCCGGGCGATCGACGAAGAAATCGTCACGGTGTTTACCGCAGCATTTGCCGACGTGGCTGAGAACTTCACGAACCTGTTCCAGACCCTGTTCCCCGGCGGCTATGGCCAGATCCGCATGACCGATCCGGAGAATCCGCTCGAGACCGGTGTAGAGGTCGAAGCCCGTCCGTCGGGCAAGAATGTGCGAAAGCTTTCGCTGCTCTCCGGCGGTGAGCGTTCGCTGGTGGCGCTGGCGTTCCTCTTCGCCGTTTTCCGCAGCCGTCCCTCGCCGTTCTATCTGCTCGACGAGGTCGAGGCCGCGCTCGACGACGTCAACCTCAACCGATTCATAGGTCTGCTGAACGAGTTCCGCCAGGAAGCGCAGTTGCTTGTGGTGAGCCACCAGAAGCGCACGATGGAGGCTGCCGACTGTCTCTACGGAGTAACGATGCAGACCGGTGGCTCATCGAAGGTCGTCAGCGAGCGCGTGGGCGCGACGGTCTGATACGGCCCTGTGCCGACGCCCCGCCGCCGATGCCCCGCCGCCGATGCCCCGCACCTCTTGAAAAGGAACTCATACCGACAGAGAAGACCCCATGAGGTGCGCCATGTTCCCGTAGTAGAACTGCTCGACGACGTCTGGGCCGAAGCCGGACAGGCTCGCGTCGAAGCGCGCAATCGGGTTTCGACCGCCTTCGGGGTGGGGGTAATCCGACGAGAACAGAAACAACTCCGCTCCGCCCTGCTCGATGAGCCATCCGACGTCTTCCGTCGGAAATGGAGTGAATCGCAATTGACGGCGGACGTATTCGCTGGGCTTCATCGGCAGATCGCGAAGCACCGGTTCGGTCTTGCCGAAGGTCGCTTGCGCGATATCGAGCTGGCGCATCCAGCCCGGTACCCACGTCGCCCCCTGCTCCACCGACGCAGCCATGAGCTTGGGAAATCGTTCGAGTACCCCGTCCATCACGAGACAACCGAAGCAGTAGCTCGGATTCGCGTGGACAGCGAGGAAGTCCTTCGAGCGCAGGTTCTCGCCGCCGCCGATCCAGTCGGTCACGACAATCCCGTTGTTGTGGAACCCGGGCTTGAGCGAGCGTCCGCCACCTCCGATGTGGGTGACGAGCGGTATTGCGCGTTCCTCGAGCATGGCCCATAGGGGGTCATGTGCGGCGTGTGACGGTCCGAGTTGCCCGGGGTCGGACGGAAGCATGACCGCGCTGCACCCGAGTTCGATCGCCTCACGGGCAATCGCGATCGTCTCCGACGGCTCGGTCCACGGAACCCAGGCCACCCCGAGCAGGCGGGGATCGTCGCAGAACGCTGCCATGAGGCGGTTGAGCGCACGTGCTCCACCGTGGAGCAGTTGGTCACTACCGCCCGTGAACTGCACCGGTGCGAACGTCGGGAACACAAGCTGCGCGTCAAACCCGAGATGATCCAGTACGCGTCGCCGCTCCGACGCGTCGAAGGCGCCATGGGCGCTCCAGCCCTTGAGTCCCATCAGCTCCCGCGAGATTGCCGCCTCATCGAGTGCTTCCCCCGACCGACGGCGTTCGTCAGCCGCAGCGACCGCCCTGTCGGCCATCGCGCCTGCGTTGCCGAGCGACAGGGGTTTCAGAAGCTCCTTCGTCTTCGCGTCGGCATACTCGGCGAGCCAATCCGGCAGCTCCATGATGTGGCTATCGGCATCCAGGATGCGCTTGGGTCCGGCGTAGGTGGTCTCGGGCATGGTTCCTCCGCTTGTAGCTCGTGAGTTTTACGGACTGTACCAGTCCCTTCATCACGTTCTCCGACCGGGCACGCGGGAGCGTCACATTTCGTAACCAATCGTCCTGATCCACTTCTCCTTGGTCCTCTTCAGTCCCATTAGTGCGGGGCGAAACGAGAGGGGTCGGCCGTCTCGACCGGTTCGCCGAAACGTTCACCGGCTTGCTACGTTCGGGTTCCATGGCCATCGACTTCAGTCTCACCCCCGAACTAGAAGCAATTCGGGTCAGTGTCCGAGCGTTTGTCGAGGAGGTCGTTCGGCCTGAAGAGCACCGGATCGAATCGGAAAAGCTGGCCGAGACCGATCGACGCGCGTACGTGAAGGCGCTCATCGGCCTCCGGTCCAAGGCGAAGGCGGCCGGCCTGTGGCTGCCGCACATGCCGACGGAATGGGGTGGGATGGGCCTCGGCCACGTGCAGTTGGCGATGGTGCAGGCCGAGGCGGCGAAAACGCGACTGGGCCCCTGGGTGTTCAACTGTCAGGCGCCCGACGAAGGGAATATGCACACCTTGCACCACTGGGGCACCGACGGACAGAAGGAGAAGTACCTTCGTCCGCTCCTTGAGGGAAGCGCGCAATCCTGCTTTGCCATGACCGAGCCGGAAGTCGCCGGTTCTGATCCGACGCTGATTCGTACCCACGCCTACAAAGACGGTGAGGAGTGGGTCGTCAACGGGCACAAGTGGTTCATCTCGGGTGCCCACCGGGCGAAGTTCGCGATTCTGATCTGCCGTACCGAGGAAGCCCCTGATCTTCCGCAGGCTGCGAACACGGCCTTCATCGTCGATCTACCGACGGAGGGATGGGTCGAAGTTCGTCAGATCGAAACGATGCACGGCTCAACCGGGCACTCCGAGATCATGATTCAAGACCTGCGACTGCACGACAGCCAGATGCTCGGCGGACGCGGTCAGGGTCATCTTCTTGGCCAGTACCGCCTCGGTCCGGCCCGCCTGGCCCACTGCATGCGCTGGATCGCCCAGGCCGAAATGGCCCTTGACATGATGGTCGACCGGTCCCTCAACCGCTACAGCCACGGTTCACTGCTGGCCGAGAAACAGGGTATTCAATGGTTGATCGCTGACTCCGCAATGGAGTTGTACCAGTGCAAGCTCATGGTCCTGCACGCGGCCTACAAGATCGACAACAAGATGGACTTCACGTCGGAGGTTTCGATGGCGAAGCACTTCGTGGCGAACTCACTGAACCGCATCATCGACCGGGCCATTCAGGTGCACGGTGCCCTCGGGTACTCGACCGATACGCCACTGGCCCACATGTTCCAGCAGGCCCGGTGGGCTCGCTTCGCCGACGGAGCCGACGAAGTGCATCAGATGCGCATCGCGCAGCGTACGATCGCCGCGTTCAAAGATCACGGCACGACGAAGTCGGCCACGGGAGCGTTGCCGATCTGATCCGACCAGCGGCAGTCGTCGTTGCGTCCTGGCTGACAGCCGGCGGTGGCGAGGTCGAGGTCTACGGAAGGCGCGGCCGGTCCGGATCAGAGTGAATAGGGGAGATGCTTGATCCCGTTGATGAAGCTGGAGCGGAGCCGGTCGGGTTCGCCGCTGGCGTGGATGTTGGGTACCCGGCGGAACAGTTCTCGCATCATCACGCCGATCTCGCGACGGGCGAGATGGGCACCGAGGCAGAAGTGCGGGCCCGGTCCGCCGAAGCCGACGTGTGGGTTCGGAGAACGCTGGATGTCGAATCGGAACGGGTCGCTGAACACGTCGGCGTCGCGGTTGGCCGACCAGTAGTACAGCAGCATCTTGTCGCCTTCGGCAATGTCTTGGCCGCGAAGCGTCGTGTCACGTGTGGCCGTGCGCCTCATCCACACGACCGGCGAGGCGACCCGTACGATTTCCTCGACCGCTCCCGCCCCGTACGAATCGAAATCCGACGTGAGCAGCGCCCGCTGGTCTTCGCTTGACGTGAGGAGGTTCAGAGCATGGGCGAGGGCATTTCTCGTGGTCTCGTTGCCCGCCACAACCAACAGTATGAAGAACGAGCCGAGTTCCTGGTCGGTCAACTGTTCGCCGTCGACGTTGGCGTTGACGAGGGCCGAGGTGAGGTCGTCGGTCGGATTGTTGCGACGTGATTCGCCGAGGCCGGCGACGAGCTGATGCAGGTCGCCACCCGCGGTGAGGAGTGCCTCGATGATCTTCATCGGGTCGCCCTGGGCGACGTATTCAGCGTCGGCCGTGCCGAGGATGATGTTCGATCGGCTGAAGATCGTGTCGTAATCAGCCTCCGCAATGCCCATCATGTCGCAGATGACCTTGAGCGGCAGTCGGGCGGCGACGTCGGTGACGAAGTCGCCGCTCCCTTTCTCGGCGACCTCTTCAACAATCTGAAGAGCGGCTTTAGCGACGTCGTCTTCGACCTTTTTCAACATGCGCGGTGTGAAGGCCCCGGCGACGATCTTGCGCAGTCGTGCATGCCTGGGGTCGTCCATGTTGATCATGGAGCCGAAGAAGTCGTTCATGAACTCGGGCATGTCGGCCACCGATGTCGCGCCTTTGCCGGAGCAGAACACCTCCGGTTGGCGGCTTATGTCGAGGATATCCTGAAACCTGGTGACCGCCCAGTAGCCGGGACCCGGCTCAATACCTGCGGGCCGGGTGTCGGGCTCCGGGAATAACCCGAGCGGTCTGTCGTTTCTGAGCGTGAGGAACGCTCCTTCGCGCTCGTTGAGCGGAAGTGACCAGAAATCCAGCTCCGAAAGATGGATGTCGTCAACGGCGAGGGACTGGATCGGCTGCACGGAATTCCTAAGATCGGTTTGTAGCGCGAAAAACGCAGGTCCCATGGTAACGGACCTCGGTGGGTTACCCGTATTCGTGAAGAACTCCCGGTGAGCCCGATTGGTTGGCCGTCCGGCCGCGATCTTGTCGGTGTGAACCACGTCGAGGGCCGGTCGACTCGCACGTTCACGATACGGCCGCGTAAGGTCTAAGGCCGAAGGTCGGGCACCGCGAACGGTTGCGGCACCTAGAAGCGAGGTACTCATGCGAGTGAAAGTCGATTACGACCGGTGTGAAAGCAACGGCCTCTGTATGGCGCTCGCGCCTGAGGTCTTCGAGATCCGAGACGACGACGTGATGTATCTGATGACTGATTCGCCTTCACCTGAAGGTGAGGCGAAGGTCCGCGAGGCCGTCCGGGTGTGCCCGAAACAGGCGCTCACGATTGAGGAGTGAACCTGGCTTGTGGCTGGGATGTGGCGTGGTGCTTGGCTTCTAGGTGTGGCGTCGGGGTGGACATGTGCTGAGAGCTTATGGCCCGGCGTGTTGTCCGACGCACATCGGGCAGGACGTCGGGGTGGACATGGCGCTGGACCCGCATCCAGGGAGAGGGTCGCCGTCACCTAGGCTCGCGGGCGTGTCAGTTCTCGTTGCTCTCCTGATCGTCGCCGCGGTCCTTGTCGTGGGCATTGCGACCATCGGTGTCGTCCGAAGTCGTATACGTCCGGCTCCGCTTCCACCGACTTCAGAGGTCCCGAAGGTCGTCGCCCCGACCCGGCCTTCGATGACCGCGGACGCAGAGCAAACCGATCAGAGCGTCGTTGAACCGGCCGGAGACGCTTTTCCCGGAGACGCGTTTCCCGGAGAAGTTGTTCCTGAGGAGGTTGTCCGGCCGCGGTTTCGGGATCGGCTGGGTAAGGCCCGTTCACTACTCGGGGACTACTTCGGTTCCGTAGTCGGGCGTTCGCAGATTGACCAAACGACGTGGGATGACCTTGAGGAGGCGCTCGTGCGGGCCGACGTCGGCATCGCCACCACAACTGCGCTGCTGGATGATCTGAAGGCCCGTGTGAAGAGTGAGGGCATCACCGGAGGCGGCGAGCTGCTGGGGGCGCTCAAGGCCGATCTCAAGATGCGGCTCGTGTCCGCTGACCGGTCGTTGCGCTTCGAGCCGGGCCGGCCCAACGTGTGGTTGTTTGTCGGGGTGAACGGTGTCGGTAAGACAACGACGATTGGCAAACTCGGCAAGCAGCAGATCGCCGAAGGTCGCACCGTGATCATGGCGGCAGGTGACACGTTCCGCGCCGCGGCCGCCGAACAGTTGGGTCTGTGGGCCGAGCGGTCAGGTGCGCAGCTGGTGCGGGGCGCCGAAGGCGGCGACCCGGGGTCGGTCATCTTCGACGCAGTGGAGCGGGCTGCGGCCCGCAAGGTCGATCTGGTGCTCGGCGACACCGCCGGCCGTTTGCAGACGAAGACGAACCTGATGGAAGAATTGCGGAAGATTCGCCGGATAGCAGGCAAGGAGCCCGGCATCGTCACTGAGGTGCTTCTCGTTCTCGACGCCACGACCGGGCAAAATGGCCTGGTGCAGGCCAAGCAGTTCGGTGACGTGGCTGAGCTGACCGGTGTCGTGTTGACGAAGCTCGACGGCACGGCGAAGGGTGGCATTGCTCTCGCGATCCAGACTGAGCTCGGTATCCCGATAAAGCTCGTCGGTCTGGGCGAAGGCCCCGACGACCTGATCCCCTTCGACCCCGACGAGTACGTCGAAGCCCTGTTCAACTGATGCGCCCTCGCCGAAATACCTTGAACGTCGAACACGCCGGAACGCAGCCGGGAACCCCGCTTTCTTTCCCGTCGACATTCATCGTACGTCCGCTTCAGTGCACTGTATGAATGGCTCCGATTTCACATTCAACACGAGCGGCTGTCCTTTGGCCATCGGAGTTGGTAAGGAGGTCACGCAATGTGGATGATTCCGGTCGGGGTAGTTGTAGTGGTGCTCGTGTTCATCGTCGCCGCCCTGGCGATCGGGCGCGAGACCCATCGACTCGACGCGATGCCACCGGCGCCGTCGTTCGAACTGGTGTATGCGGTGGACTGGATCGCTGAGCGACTTCCCGAGGAAGTAAGCGCCCAGATTACCTACGAGGATGTCCGTGACATTGTCGACTGGCATCTTCAGGAACTTGCCGAGCACGGGCTCAAGCAGGTCCCGGGGGTCATCACCGGTGAGGTGGTCCTCGTCGACGCCGGAGCGGCAGTCGACGCCGTGATGTATCGGGCGCTGGCCGATGGCCGGGAGTTCACCCTCGGTCAGGTGAGGGCCGTGCTCGACGGCGAGTTGGCGTACCTGGAGGCGATCGGCGCTGTGGGTGCGCCCGCTGACGGGAAGTCGGATGCTGAGACGGTTTCCAACTTGTTAAAGGATCAAGAGGAGAAATAAATGCTCTTGGCTGTGCCGTTCGATTGTGGCATTGTGGCATTACCAGAGAGAGGAGGTGGTCCACATTCATAAACAAATTAGGACTCTGGAGGTGGCTAGCCGCTAGCGCGGCAAGCTGGACCGGCTGGCGAATTCCCGCTAGTCACCCACACAGCAATTACGACCGAGCGCTGGTCCCACTCGGAGCAACTCGTAGCCTGTGCTTTCAGCAAATTGACGTTCGTGGGGTGTACCGCAAGGTGCGCCCCACGTTCGCGTTCGGGTTAACCTACTGAGATGTCAGGTCGCCCCACCCGCTTCGAGCACTACCGGTTTCTTGGAGACAAACGAAACCAGGTCGTCTACGACCTCGACGACGCAGCGACCCCGAAAGACGTTATCGACGAACTCGTGAAGTCCGGTAAGGGAGCGACCTTTGGTCCCGACACGATCGCCGAAGCCCGAAACCGCAACTACAAAGCCTTCAAGATCAAGAAGTAGCCCGGCGTCGGATGCCCGCCCGCTGCCGCTGCGACCACCAGCGTCAGTGCACTGGCCTAGGCGTGCAGCGGGTCGGGGGCCTCGGTGTCGATGCCGAAGCGGGCGATAGCTTTCGCTACGTCGTCGGCGGTCACCGTTCCTTCGCGCTCGAGGGCGTAAAGGGTGGTGACGACGATGTTGGCCGCGTCGATTTCGAAGTGGCGCCGAAGCGACGAACGGGAGTCGCTGCGACCGTAGCCGTCGGTGCCGAGAACGTGGAACCGGTCGCGGTCGCCGGGGACAAACCGGGCGATCTGTTCGGGAACGATCTTCATGAAGTCGGAAACCGCGATGATGGGGCCGCGGGCGCTCGCCTCGAGTACTTCGGTCACGTACGGCACTCTCGCCGGTTCGGTTGGGTGGAGCCGATTGTGGCGTTCCGTGGCCAGGGCTTCTTCGCGTAACGCCTTGTAGGACGTGGCGCTCCAGAGCGAGGCCGAGATGCCGTAGTCGTCGGCAAGAATCTGTGCCGCTTCCTTGGCTGAGCCGTAGCTGGAGCCGCTGAAGATAATCGTGGCCTTCGGGGCGTCGTCCGCGAGACCTGGACCATCGGAGTGGCAGTAGAGGCCTCGAACAATGTCTTCGGTTGTGATGCCAGCTGGGATGGCCGGCATAACATAGTTCTCGTTGTAGAGGGTGACGTAGTAGAAGACGTCTTCCTGCTTCGGACCGTACATGCGCTCCATGCCGTCGGCCAGGATCGCAGCGAGTTCGTAAGCGAACGCCGGGTCGTAGCTCGCAAGGTTCGGAACGGTCGAAGCCAACACGAGCGAGTGCCCGTCTTGGTGCTGGAGCCCTTCGCCGTTGAGTGTGGTGCGCCCGGCGGTCGCACCCATCATGAATCCTTTGCCCCGTGAGTCGCCAAACGCCCAAATCAGGTCGCCGGTGCGTTGGAATCCGAACATGGAATAAAAGATATAGAACGGGATCATCGGCTGGCCATGGGTGGCGTAGGCGGTGCCGGCGGCCGTGAAGGATGCCATGGCGCCCGATTCCGTGATTCCCTCTTCGAGAATCTGACCGTTTACCGCCTCACGGTACGACAGCATCAGGTCGGCGTCGACGGGTTCGTATTTCTGACCGAACGGTGCGTAGATCTTTACTTCCTTGAAGAGACCGTCCATGCCGAATGTGCGGGCTTCGTCGGGAATGATCGGCACAATCTGTTGACCGATGTGTTCATCGCGGAGTAGCGAACGGATCATGCGTGCGAAGACCATCGTCGTCGACGCGGCGACCTTACCGGAGCCGTTGTTGAACTCTCCGAACACCGAACTGTCGGCTTTCGGTGTCTGGAGAATCTTGGTTCGGACGACCCGCTTCGGTACTGCGCCGTCGAGTGCCCGGCGTCGCTGCATGAGGTACTCGTACTCCGGCGAGTCAGCTGCGAAACGGATGTAGGGCGGATCGTCGTTGACGAACGCCGACTCGGGCAGGAGATCTGAGAGGTTGAGTCGCCCGCGGACCCGCATCAGGTTGTCTTTGTCGAGCTTTTTGATCTGGTGGGTCGAATTGCGGCCCTCAACGTCGGGTCCGAGCGTCCACCCTTTGATCGTCTTCGCGAGAATGACCGTTGGTTGACCGCGGTGCTCGACGGCGGCCTTGTAGGCGGCGTAAAGCTTGCGGTAGTCATGACCACCACGGGGGAGGTTGCGGAGGTCATCGTCGGACAGGTGTTCGACGAGCTTTCGGAGCCGGGGGTCGGGGCCGAAGAAGTGCTCACGGATGTACGCACCCGATTCGACGGAGTACTTCTGGAACTCGCCGTCGACGGTGGTGTTCATCTTGTTCAGCAGCACGCCGTCTTTGTCTTTGGCCATCAGCTCATCCCACTTGCCACCCCATACGACCTTGATGACATTCCATCCGGCACCTCGGAACACGGTTTCGAGTTCCTGCATGATCTTGCCGTTTCCCCGTACGGGTCCGTCGAGCCGCTGCAGGTTGCAGTTGACGATGAAGATGAGGTTGTCGAGCTGCTCGCGGCCGGCCAAGCTAAGCGCGCCTAAGGATTCCGGTTCGTCGGTCTCACCGTCGCCGAGGAAAGCCCACACGCGTGAATTGCTCGTGTCGACGAGACGACGGTTGAGCAGGTAGCGGCTGAAGCGCGCCTGGTAGATCGCGTTGATCGGGCCGAGACCCATCGACACCGTCGGAAACTCCCAGAACTCGGGCATGAGACGGGGGTGTGGATACGACGAAAGACCGTGGCCGCCGACCTCCATTCGGAAGTTGTCGAGCTGTTCCTCGTCGAGGCGGCCTTCGAGGAAGGCCCGGGCGTAGATACCGGGAGACGCGTGACCCTGGAAGTACACCTGGTCGCCCAGGCCACCGTCGTCCTTGCCCCGGAAGAAGTGGTTGAAGCCGACTTCGACGAGGGACGCGCTGGAGGCGAACGTGGCCAGGTGACCGCCGATGCCTTCAGACTTATGGTTCGCGCGAACCACCATGGCCATCGCGTTCCAGCGGATCACGGCGCGGATACGGCGCTCCATGTCTTCGTCGCCCGGGAACCACGGTTCCTGATCGGTCGGGATGGTGTTGATATACGGCGTTGACACCATCGACGGAAGCCCGACCTGCAGTTCCTTGGCCCGAGCGAGGAGTCGGGTCATAAGATGCTGAGCCCGGGTCTTGCCGTATTCGGCGACCACGGAGTCGAGCGAATCCAGCCATTCCTGGGTCTCGATTGGATCGGTGTCGGGCAGCTGGCGAGAAAAACCGTCAAAGATCACCTTTCCATGCTTGCACATGGATTGGCGTTCCGTTCGCCCTTCGCGCTATGGGCGAAGTCGTCTCGGCCTTGTCGGACGCGGTAGCGGTACCGGCGCTGATCGGCGTCGGCCGGTTGAGGGGCGGACTACCGGGCGGACGGGTAGCGGTCGATCGCAGGTGGGCTCGGCGCGGTTGCACCGGTCGTTCCGATGGTCGCTCGAAACGCCCGCTCCCACGTGCCGTCAAGGAAGAGTTTCTGCAACGTGTCGTTGATGAACTCGCGTAGCTCGTCGTCGCCTTTTGGAACCCCGATGCCATAAGGTTCGGTGTGGAACGGGTTGCCGACCAGAGCGAATTCAGTGCTGCCGTGCGAAAGCCCGAGAAGGATCACGTCGTCAGTCGACATGGCGATCACCTCCCGCTTCTGCAACGACTCGAAGCATTCGCTGTACTTGTCTTTCGTGACCGACGTGTCGACCTTCGGCGCGGCCGCCCGCAGGTTGTTGAGCGATGTCGACCCGGTCACGGAGCAGACCTTCTTCCCGTTCACATCGCCCACGCCACGAATACGCCCTGAGCTGATTTCCTCTGTGCGGGTGAGGATGTCCTGGCCGGCGATGTAGTACGGACCGGCAAAGTCGACAAGCTCCTTGCGGGCGGCGTTTATCGTGTAGGTGGACACGACCAGATCGACGGTATGTTCCTGCAGAAATTTCTCACGGTTCTTCGAGATCGCCTCAATGAATTCGATGTGGTTGAGCGGGTCCTCGGCCTCCGGGTAGATCCGGTTGACGATCGCCTTGGCAATCTCGACGTCGAACCCACTCAACCGGCCCGTCGCCGGATCCCGGAGTCCGAACAGGGGAACATCGAACTTCACGCCGATACGGATCGTGCCTCGTTCGCGCATTTCATTCAGAAGCGACGCAGACCTGGCCGGCGGTCGAACGGGCTCAAGCAGCTTCGAATCGTCGGACGGCCCCGATGACGTACACGCCGCCGCCAGCGTTGCGACACAAGCGACAGCCACGAGCCGTACGGTCGTCCGCCAAACGGTTCGAAACTCGCAGTCCTCGGCCGACATGGGGTCAACACTAGTTGGAGGGGAAGGGAGCGGGTCAGTGGGTCAGTGGGTCAAGATTTTCGAGAGAAACGCCTTGGCCCGGTCGGTTCGCGGATGATCGAAGAACTCATTGGGAGTCGCGATCTCGGCGAGTTGGCCGGCATCCATGAAGGCCACGCGGTGTGCTGCGGAGCGGGCAAAGCCCATCTCGTGGGTGACGACGACCATCGTCATGCCCTGCCCGGCGAGTTCCAACATCACGTCGAGAACCTCGTTGACCATCTCCGGGTCGAGAGCGGAGGTGGGTTCGTCGAAGAGCATTACCTTCGGGTCCATCGCGAGCGCCCGGGCGATCGCGGCGCGCTGCTGCTGGCCGCCGGAGAGTTCGGCGGGGTACTGCTTCGCCTTGGCCGCTATCCCCACTCGTTCGAGCAGCGCCATGGCCTGTCGATCGGCCTCGGCCGCCTTGATTTTCCGTACCTTCGTTGGACCGAGCGTTACGTTCTCCAGGATCGTCTTGTGCGCGAACAGGTTGAATGACTGGAACACCATGCCGACGTCGGCGCGTAGCGCTGCGAGTTCCTTCCCCTCCTCGGGAAGCACCTTGCCGTCGATGGTGATGGTGCCGGACTGGAACCGTTCGAGCCGGTTGATGCAACGGCAGAGCGTTGACTTGCCCGATCCCGAAGGTCCGATCACCACGACAACTTCACCGCGGTGAACCTGCAGGCTCACGTCTTTCAGGACGTGATTGGTGCCGAAGTGTTTGTTGACGTCTTTGATATCGATAAGAACGTCTTGGTCGATGGCTGAGGGTGGCACAGGGGTTCCTTCTCGTTTCAGGCGCGACGGTTCCAGGCGCGGCGGGTCTGGCGGTCGCGGAGACGGTTGGCCAGAAAGGTGATGAACGCGATGAGGGCGATGTAGAGACCACCGGCGACGATAAAGCTCTGCAGATTGTTGCTGTTGAACTCGCCGGTGATTTGGGCCCGTTTGGTCAGCTCGTCGTATGTGACAAACACGCCGAGCGACGTGTCTTTCAACAGCGACGCGACCTGCGTGATGATGTTGGGCAGCGCTCTGCGAATGGCCTGCGGGAGAACGATGAGCCGCATCGCCCGACCCTCGGTGAGTCCAACGGTGAGTGCGGCTTCGGTCTGCCCGTTCGGAATGGACCGGATACCCGAGCGGATGACTTCGGCGAGAACGGTGGAGTAGTAGAGCGTCAGGCCGGTCACCAATGATATGTATGCATAGGTACTCAACCTCTGATCGTGCCAGACCCGTGGATAGAAGATGAACCCGGTCGAGATGAGCAGAACCAACGCGCACGCCCGGAAGCCTTCGACGTACATTGCGGCAAACGTTCTCTTTGAACGAATGTGCACTTGGCGCAAAACGGTCGCCCCGACGACAACGCCCCCGACAACCAACAATGCCTGTGCGCCACCGGACATCCACGCCGGGATTCCCATCAACAGGCCGATGAACAAGGTCACTCCCGCGGATACATCCCGACCACGACCCGGCCCACGGGTCGATCGCCAAACCGCCATCACCAGGCCGATGAAAAGCGCGAGGACGGTCGCCAGGCCGGCGGCTTTGAGGGTGTAGCCGAGGCCGAGGAGCAGGAACCGCCAACTGGCCCACAATCGGAACGGACGCCACAACTCGGGCGCGAACTGCTTCCGCTGGTTGAACCGGTAAACGCCCCAGCCGAGGGCTCCGACAATGACAGCGACCGTCACGCCGGTAGCGACCAAGGCTCGCCGCCTTGCTCTGGGGCCGAGTTCCTCGACCAGCTGCAGTTCGCCGGGAAGGATCTCGGTCGGGGTGAGAAGCCAGTCGGTGAAGCTCATCGCTTGACCGCCAGTCGCCGGTCGAGTTGGGTGGCGAGGATGCCGAGACCCAGACCGATCACGAGATAGAACGCGAATGACGCCATGGTGAACGGAAAAGGCTTGGCGTAGGCGAGCCGTTCCCCGGTTCTCGGGTCGATGCCTTCGCCCAACACCCGTTGCGTTTTGACGATCTCACCGACCCCGATCGCTCCCGCGACGGCGACGTTGCGGAAGTTGGCGTTGAGCAAAACGCCGAGCGGACCGAAGGACGAGCGCAACGCCTGGGGAAGGATCACGTTGCGGACGGTTTGCCCGAACGTGAGGCCGATGGCCCGGGCCGCTTCCGCCTGACCGTTGGGCACTGTGTTGATGCCTGAGCGCACCGATTCAGCCACATAGCCACCCACGTAGAGCGACATCATCACTACGGCGGTCTTGAAACCGGACACCACCGGCCCGAGCTTCGGGATCCCGTAGAAGCCGAAGAACATGAGGAAAGCGATCGGCGTGTTGACCATCGCCGCCACGTAGAAGGAACCGAACGATCGCAGGGGCCGCAGCGGGCTCACCCGGAAGATGGCTATCACCATCCCGATGATCAGGCCGAAGGCGAAGCTCAACAGCGACAGCTGGATTGTCACCCAGCCGGCCCGGGCCAGCGTCGGAAAATTCTCGGAGATGTACTTCACCCGGCGGCACCTCTGGTCAGGAAAACAAGCAGGAGAGTCTTGGAAGGGAGTCGCGGGATCAGGGTAGAACGAGGGGTCGACCCGTGCCGACCCCTTCGTTCGAGATATGTCTCAGGATGGGCGGACGCCCAACCACTCAGTAACGGTCAACTGTCGGCGGCGTCCCGGGCTTTATGCCGCCGATGCCGATTGTCGAATCCACTGCCTTCTTCCATGAGCCGTCCTTGAACGACGCCTCGATGACATCGTTGATGTAGGAACGGAAATCCTTGTCCCCGAATTTGAGACCGACGCCGTACCTCTCCACCGAGAACTGCTTGCCGACGAGGGTCAACTGAGGGTTCTTCTCGGCGAAGCCGGCGAGAAGCGTGTCGTCGGTCGACACCGCGTCGACGCGACCGTCTTTCAGGGCTTCAACGCAGTTGGCCGTGGTCGGAAGGTCAAGGACGGTTGCCTTGGGGGCGGCCGTCTTGATGTTTGCGATCGAGGTCGAACCGGTTTGCGCGCATACTTTTCGGCCGTTGAGGTCGGCCGCCGTCTTGATCTGGTCGGCTTCGATCTTGTAAATCAACAGGTCTTGACCGGCTACGTAGTACGGGCCGGCCATGTCGACTTCCTTCTTTCGGGCGTCGGTGATCGAAAACGTTGACAGGATCAGGTCGACCTTGTTGTCTTTGATGAACGGGATACGGTTCGCCGAGATGGCCTCGACGAACTCGATCTTGCCCTTGTCGGTGCCGAAGATGGCCCTTGCGATGACCCTCGACATTTCAATGTCGAAGCCGTTGAGGTCACCAGTCACCGGGTTCTTCAGGCCGATCAGCGGAACGTCGTACTTGACGCCGATCGTGATCTTGCCCTTCTTCTTGATGGCTTCAAGGGTCGCACCGCCCGAGGCGGGGGCCGGAGCGGCAGTGGTGGACGGGGCTGTGGTGGACGGGGCTGCGGCTGCCGCGGTGGTTGTCGGTGCCGGCTTCTTGGCCGTTGTGGTCGTTACCTTCGTCTTGGCCTTCTTTACCGCGTTCGCCGAAGTGCCGACGAGCGCGACGAGAGTCGAAGCGGCAAAAGCAACGGCAAGGATTTTGCGTGACTGCATTGGGGGAACTCCCTGGTGTTTCAGGCCCGCGAGGGCGAGAGGTGTGGTGTGCCGGCTGGCACACGGACCGGAAGCCCGCAGTGTTACCCCTTCGTCGACCGCGTGCCAGTGGTTTTCGTGAATTTTCGTAAAGGTTGACGCCGCCTTAATGTGGGCTTAACAAACGGCGACAAGCTGACCGCGGTAGCTTGCAGGCCAATGGCTTCGCTCGTGTTCATTGAAGACGACCCCCGTGTCCGCAGCGCCCTGACCCGGGCGCTTACCCAGTTCGGTCATGCCGTACTGCAGGCGGAAAATGGGATGACCGGTCTTCAGCTGATCGTGAAGGAGCGTCCTGAGGTCGTGATTCTCGATCTCGGTCTGCCCGACGTCGACGGGGTGGAGCTCATTCGCATGATCCGACCAGTTAGCGACGTGATCATCATTGCGTGTACCGCCCGCGTCGCCGAGGAGGACATTATCTCCACGCTCGACGCCGGGGCCGACGACTACCTCTGCAAACCGTTCTCGCCCGAGCAACTCGATGCGCGGATCCGGGCGTCGCTTCGCCGCTTCGGGATCGCCACCGGTGATCGTTCGCCGGAAGCCGTGGTCGGCGATCTCGTCATCAACGCGCGAACCCGTGTGGCCACGCTGGCCGGTACGCCGTTGGACCTTAGCCGCAAGGAATTCGACCTTCTCCACTTTCTGGCTCAACGGCCAGGCCTGGTCGTTACCAAAAGGGAGTTGCTGCTCGAGGTGTGGAGGCAACCGTTCTTCACGACCGACAAAACCGTCGACGTGCATATCTCCTGGCTCCGACGCAAGCTAGGCGAGTCAGCCGAGAAGCCGCGCTACCTGCATTCGGTTCGGGGCGTCGGCATCAAGCTGATCGCCCCGGGCTCACCTCCGGCAGCCGGCGGGGTCTGAAGCCTTGGTCCGGAAGCCGATGCCGATCCGGCGCTCGCTGGCGATACGGTCGCTTCTTGTGAGCAGCCTCATCGTCGCCGTGCTCGTCGTACCACTGGCAGTGCAGATCCGATCCATCGCGAAAGAACGTGCACTTACTTTTGGCCGATCAGATGCGAGGGCGCTGGCTCCGATTCTCTCGTTGGCCGGAAACCCGAACCTTTCGAGCACCGTGGTGTCAGTGGCCCAGCGCGCCTTTCCGCGGCTGTTGAGCGTGGTCTACGACGATGGCTCGGTCCTCGGCGCGGGCGAGGTGCTCGATCCGGATCCCCTCGACGATTCCGAGTCGCAGCGCCGGGCGATCAACGGTGAGGCGTTCACCAAGAACCTGAACAACGGCGTCATGGTTTACGAACCCGTACCGCGTTCCAACGGAAGCACGGCCGTGGTGCGCGTGTTCGTCCCGAACTCTCAGATCGGTCGCGGCGTAGCCCGGGCGTGGACGCTGCTCGGGCTGTTGAGCGTCTTCCTCATCGCTCTGGCGGTGGTCGTGTCGGACCGACTCGGCCGCACGGTGGTCCGGGCCGTGCGCAATCTGGCCGAGAGCGCGAACCGCCTCGGCACCGGAGACGTATCGTCACGGGTCTCTCTGGAAGGAACCGTCGAAGTCCGTCATGTCGGCGTCGCCCTCAACAACCTGGCGGATCGAATCGATGAGTTGCTCAATACCGAGCGCACCGCCGTCGCCGACCTTCAACACCGGCTCCGTACTCCGGTAACCGCCCTTCGGGCTGAAGTCGGAACGCTCGACGACTCTGACGCGGTGCGTCGGCTCGAGTTCGGCCTGGAGGAACTCACCCGCACCATTGATCAGATCATCCGAGACGCGGCGCAACCCACCCGGAGCGGGATCGGCATCTCCTGCGATCTCGGGGAGGTGGTGGCCAATCGGTTCGCGTTCTGGGAAGTGTTGGCCGAGGACCAGAAGCGTCGCGCCGAACTCACCGTTCCTTCGCAACCCGCCCCGGTCGCCATTCTCGGGTCCGACGCGGCTGCCGTTGTCGATGCGCTTATCGACAACGTGTTTTCGCATACGTCCGAGTCGGTCGGGTTCAGCGTGCATGTGGCCGCCTCCGATGACCTGGTGACGTTGACGGTTCGCGACTCGGGTCCCGGCATCTCCACCCACACCGATCTGCGTCGGGGTGCGAGCACCCGTGGGTCGACCGGACTCGGGCTCGACATCGTCCGCAAGATCATCGAGCGGGCCGGTGGCGTGGTCAGCGTGACCAGTGATCGGGCCGGCGGGGCTGTCATCACCGCGCAGCTGCCGAAGGTGGGAGCGCTCTGAGACCTTCATGTCCTGTCGGCGCGCTTGGTTGTGCGAGGCTGACTGGAATGGATGCCGCACCACTGTTCGTGTACACCGACGGCGCTTGCGCCGGGAACCCGGGTCCGGGGGGTTGGGCGTGGGCGGTGGAGAACGGACCCAGCGGTTACGGATCCGAGCAACCTTCGACGAACCAGCGCATGGAGGTCCAGGCGGTTCGCGATGCGCTCGAAACATTTCTTGTCCGCACCGACGGGCCGATCGTGATCGTCAGTGACTCCACCTACGTTGTCAACTGTTTCAGGGACCGATGGTGGGAGGGTTGGGAGCGCCGAGGGTGGAAGAACTCCCAAAAGCAACCGGTCGCCAACCAGGACCTGTGGAAGCCACTCGTAGCATTGGTACGTGCGCATAGTGACCAGATTTCGTTTCGTTGGATCAAAGGTCACAGCGGCCATCCCATGAACGACAGGGTCGACGGCCTCGCCGTCGTGGCCTGTCGTGAACAGGCACTTCGCACGGTCGTTGGACTCGAAGCCACCCCGGTGGTGGCCGAGCCCGAACCTGTCGTGCCCGATGATGCTGATCAAAGCCGGGCTCCGCAGGCGATGTCGCTGTTCGACTAGTGCACCGGGGCAGAACTCGGATCGGACCGAACGAGGCGCGACACGGGGAGACGGGTGGTGAGCAGGCGCACGTCTTCGTCGCGGATCTCATGGAGGATTTCGAGAAAGAGCGACCGATGAATGGCGATGGCACCGAGCGACGCGAGGTGGTCGGTGATCATCTGCACGTCGACGAGTGACCCTCCCGCTTCACCGAGACGCGTGAGCAACTCGAACACGGCGACTTTCGATGCGTCGGTTTCGTGGTGGAACATTGATTCGCCGGTGAACACGCCGCCCAGAAGAATGCCGTAGCACCCACCCACCAGGCAGTGGTCTTTCCATATCTCGACGCTGTGGGCCCAGCCCAGTCGGTGGAGCCGTATATAAGCAGCGCGCATATCATCACTGATCCACGTGGACTCACCGTTAAGTCGCTGGGCGCACCTTTCGATCACACCCTCGAAGTCGTGATCAACGGTTGCATCCCAGCCGCTTCGGCGAATCCGTTGCCGCAGCGACTTTGAGCAGCGAAAGTGGTCGAGCGGGAGAACGCCCCGTGGGTTGGGGCTGAACCAGGGAAGCGGACCGTCTTCCCCCGGCCACGGGAAAATACCGGAGCGGTAGGCCGCCACGAGCGTCGACGGCTCCAGATCGGCGCCGACCGCGAGTAGGCCGTTGGCTTTGCAGTGCTTCGCCGGATCACGGAAGTCCCAATCATTGTTTGGGACCGGCGTCGCACGTGGGGTGCGGCTGTCCACCTCGGGGAGCGGGGACGATGCGGTCTCGCTTCCGATCTCCATCGTGCTCCAGTTTGCCTGTCTCTGAGCCAATCAACAAACGGAGCCAATCAACAAACGCGCCCGTTGTTGCTGCGATTCGTCCTAGTGTAGTGTCTCGTAAATATGTGGTGGTTGTGGTGGTGTGTGGGGGTGGTGTGTGGGGGTGAGTGCGCCGAGTCCTGCTTTGGTGATGTCTGTTGGCCAGCGGGAGATACTTGAGCGTTTGGCGAGGTGGGGAACGGCGGCGTATCGGGAGGTGATCCGGGCGAAAGCGTTGTTGTTGGCTGCTGATGGTTTGGCGTCTACCGCGATTGCCGGTCGGTTGGAGGTCTCGCCGGCGAGTGTTGTTGCGTGGCGGGATCGTTTGGTGAGGAGGGGGTAGCGACGATTGGTCGGGTGCGACCGGGTTGAACGCAAGCAACGCCAATCCCAAGCCGTTCGAATGGACCGCCACAGCCGAATCCATCCACAAGAAACCGGTCAGGGCCGCGTCACCCTCAACACAACAACCACATAAATAAGAGACACTACACTGATCCGAAAATACTCTGGTGGTGGCGAGGTGTGGGCGTGTTTGTCTTCGGGTGTGGGGCGGGGCCTTGGTGGTCCCCAGTCTCACGCTGGTTTGTGGTTTTTCAGGCGGCGGGTGTGAGGGTGACTTGGTGTCCGAGTGATTGGAGTTGGTGGACGAGGTTGCGGGTCTTGCGGTCTTTTTGTATGTGTTGGTCGTAGTAGTCGGATCCGAGATCGTGGAAGCGGGCGGTTGGGTCGGCAAGGAGATGCCAGCAGATCACGAGAATGGAGCGTGCGACCGCGATGAGCGCTTTCTGTTTCCCGCGTCGCCGCACGAGGCCCGGTAGCGTTCACCGAGGAACGTGTCGGTCTTCGCGGCGCTGATCGCGGCCTCGCCGAGCACACTTTTGAGGTAGCGGTTGCCTTTGCCGGTCTTACCGGATCGGGTTTTGGGTCCCGACTGGATTGTTTGGGGTGACAGCTTCGCCCAGGACACGAGATGCGCAGCGGTTGGGAACTGGGCCATGTCTACGAAATCGGCGCGTGCCACGTCACCAGTGTAACTACGTATGGTGGTTGAGAAGGATGGCTTTCTGTAGACCGGGTTGGACTCGGTGGAACCAAGCCAGTAGAAGAGAGCGATGAACGAAGACGAAGTGCGAATCAGCGGACTGGCCGACAAAGTCGTAGTGGTTACCGGGTCATCGAGTGGCATCGGTGAGTCGACAGCACGTCTTGCCTCCGTGAGCGGAGCGAAGGTGGTCCTCAACTCGTCGTCGAGCCCCGACGCGGGCCGGGCACTGGCCGCGTCGCTCCCGAACGCCGTCTACGTGCAGGCCAACATTGCCGAAGAAGCGGGGGCGGCGGCCATCGCCAAGGCTGCTCTCGACGCTTTCGGGGCGATTCACATCCTGGTCAACAACGCCGGCACGACCGCCGTCATCCCGCACCATGACCTCGAGGCCGTGAGCCTTGAACTGTGGCACCGGATCCTCGATGTCAACGTCATCGGAACATGGCTTGTCACCATGGCCTGCCTGCCGGCGCTTCGCGCCTCGGGCGACGGCTCGATAATCAATGTCACCTCGATGGCTGGTCTGCGCCCTATCGGTTCATCGATTCCGTATTCGGTGTCGAAGGCAGCTCTCAACCAGCTCACCGAGTTGTTGGCCAAGCAGGTCGGTCCTGAGGTGCGGGTCAACGCCATCGCTCCCGGTCTCATCGAAACCCCATGGACATCCGACTGGGATGCGCAGCATGCCGGCATCCGAGCGATGGCCCCTCTGAAACGCTCCGGCACGGCTTTCGACTGCGCCCATGCCATTCTCTCCGCCGCGGTATCGCCCTATATGTCGGGAGCGATCATCGCTGTCGACGGCGGCTCGCGCCTAGTCCTTTGACGTCGGGCCGCGCCTGTGGTGATGAGGGCTTCCACCGTGGCTTCGCCGCCGGGCGGAATCTTCGTAAACCACTGGGGTCAACGACCGACTATTTCAGACATGGTGACGGTGCGGTCTCCGAATCGCGTGGCTTCGTCGCGGTCGTGCGTCACGATGAGCCCGGTCGTCTTCGTGGAGCGAAGGACTTCGCGGACTTCGTCGGCCAACTCGATTCGCAAGTCCGTGTCAAGCGACGTGAACGGCTCGTCGAGAAGTAGAACGCGAGGCTGCGGGGCCAAAGCCCTGGCGAGGGCAACCCGCTGCTGCTCGCCCCCGGAAAGGGTCGACACGACCCGGTCGGCAAAGGATTCGAGTCGGATGAGAGCGAGAAGTTCTGCGACGTGTGCGCTTCGATCAGCGCGGCGCATGCCCATCATCCTCAGCCCGTAGCCGATGTTTTCAGCGACGCTCATGTGCGGAAACAGAGCGCCGTCTTGAAACACCATCCCGATCCGACGCTGATGGGTCGGCCATTTCGTGATGTCGTCGGCGTCCAGAAAGACCGAGCCCTCTACCGGTTGTTCAAGACCGGTAATGATCCGGAGCAGAGTGCTCTTGCCGCTCCCGCTTGCTCCGAGCAGCGAAACGATCTCGGTGTCTTCGACGATGAGCGACAAGTCGTTGAAAACAGGCGTGCCGCCGTAGCTCGCCGTGAGCGACACGCAGCGAAGTGCGCTCATGACGCTGAGTTCCTGAAACGTGACTGTCGTCCGGCGAGTAGGCGACCGTTCAGAACAACCAGCAGGGTGAGAGCACCGAGAACTACGGAAAGCGCCGCGGCCTGGCCCTGAACGACGGCACCGGGCCGACTCGACAGTCGTGCGATCGCAACGGGGACCGTCGCAGCATCGGGCCGGGCGAGGAACGTCGCTGCCCCGAACTCACCCAGGGCCACGGCCAACGCGATGGCGAACGCCGATCCCCAGGCTCCCGAGATGATGCGGGCATCAATCGTCGACCATGCCCGCCATGGTCGCGCACCCAGCGTCGTAGCGGCCTGGCGAAGGCTTCTGGGAACAGCTCCCAGCGACGGGCTGATTTGGCGGATGACGAACGGAACCGCAATCACGGCCTGCACGAGCGGCACGGCGAACCAACGCGAGCGCCAGGCGATCGGTGCAGAGGCGAAGGCGAGGAGAAACCCCAGCCCGAGTTGCACCGACGATGTCGCGAGGGGAAGCGAGCCAATCAGTCGAAATGTCGACGACGCACGACCGGCCTCCTTTGACGCGATAGCGAGAGCTCCGCCGATGGCCATCGCCAGCGTGGCCGCGAGGAGCGCGCTGCGGGCCGAGACGGCTACGGAGTGGATGGCCGGGTCGAGGAGCCCGCTCCCTTTTGTCACGCGTGTCAGGGCCCTGAAGTTGCCGAACCCGATCCCACCGGTCGGTTGCTGCAGCGATCGGCGCATCAGGAAGCCAAGTGGAAGAAGCAACATGCCGACGGTCGCGTACAGGGCGGCCGATACGCGGACATCCACGGGTCTGCGGCCAACGCGCTGCGGCCGGCTCGAGCTGTTCGGCGAAGTGATGCGACTAGCGGCGAACGCGAGCGCGACGAGCATGACAAGTTGCAGGACGGACAGAACGGCCGCCCGATCAAGTCGGAGTCGTTGCAGGGCCTGACGGTAGATCTCGACGTCGATCGTTGTTCGTCGGGCACCACCCAGCAAAATCACCACGCCAAACGATGTGAAGCAGAGAGTGAAGACAAGCAGTGCGGCACTGCGAACGGCTGAAGCGACGAGCGGAAGTTCCACGGTCCGGATAGTCCTGGCCGGGCTCGCCCCGAGCGTACGTGCGGCGTCGACCAGCGACCGGTCAACGGCTTCAAAACGGGGAAGAACGATGAGAGTGGCTGCACCAACATTGTAGAACATATGTGCACATATTATTGCGATGACCCCGCTGGCGAAACGGGTGGGCAGCGTCTCGCGCAGTGCCGAGGCAACCACGACGGTCGGCAAGGTGAAGGGTGCAGCGATCGTTGCGAGCAACACCCGGCGGCCAAACAACTCCCGGCGCGCCAAGATCCCCGCAAGCGGGATAGCGATCAGCATCACGCCTAGGGTGGACAGCGCGGCCTGCCACAGCGAGAACCAACCGACCTTCCAGAGTCGAGTATCGGACAGGACCTCCGATACCGCCGACCAACGGAAACCTTCGACGAGCACCCGCCACACCGGGTACGCGTAGAGCAGTGCGAGCAAACCCGTGGCCAACGCTCCAACCACCAGCGCAGTGCGGCGAAGCGGGTTCGCCTCCCGACGCCGCCCCGGAACTGGAGAAACCGGGAGCGCTACTGGACGACCCTGGTCCACGCGTCGATCCAGTTCTCACGGTTCGTCGAGATATCCTCGGACGGGAGCGTCAAGGGTGAAGCCGGCTTCGCAGCGAAATCGACGAAGAGCTTCGGAAGAACGGCTCTGGTGTTCGCCGGGAAGACGAACATGTTGAGCGGTAACTGTTCCTGTACATCCTGACGCGTGAGGAAGTCGACCAGTTTCGCCGCTCCCTCGGGATTAGGACCACCCCTCAACACCCCGACGAACTCACTCACCCGAAAGCACGTCGCATCGACGACGCCGGTCGGAGCCTTCGTGGCACTGGGATCGTTACCGAACATCACGGCCGCGGGCGGACTCGACGCGTACGACACCACGAGGCTGCGGTCACCTGATCCGCCGCCGGCGGTGAAGCTGCCCTCGTAGGCTTCGGTCCAACCGCTCACCACCTTCACTCCGTTGTTGCGGAGTTGCTCCCAGTAGTTCTCCCATCGTGTGGGGCCGAAGTGCGCGATTGTGCCGAGCATGAAGGCGAGACCGGGCGACGACGTGGCCGGGTTCTCTACGACAAGCTGGTTCTTGTACTCGGGTTTGGTCAGATCCTCGAACGAAGTGGGCACGGCAACCCCGCTTTTCATCAGCGCGGCCCTGTCGTAGTTGATGCATACGTCGCCGTAGTCGACGGGAGTGAGTGGTGCACCTTTCACCAGTTCCGTCAGGGCGGGGTCGAGATCGGCTGCGCTGGCCGAGGTGTGCGCGTCAAATATGTCGGCGCGTTTGGCCCGGTCGAGGAGCGTATTGTCGACGGCCCAAAGCACGTCGCCGAGAGGCTTGTCTTTCGTGAGGATCGCCTTGTTGAGCAACTCGCCGGTATCACCGTTGGTAAGTACTTTTATCGTCATACCGGTCTCGGTTTGAAACGCAGCGAGCGTTTCTTTGGGAAGGGTGAACGAGTCGTACGCCACGAGCGTGACGTCTTTGCCGGCCGCTGCTGGTGCGGCGACGGTTTTGGCAGCGCTGGTCGCAGCGGCCGTCGGGGCAACGGTCGTATCGGTCGTCTTGTCCTTCGTGCATGCGGTCAATGCGGTGGCGCCGAGCGCAATCACAAAGAGGCAACGCGTGGTCTTGTTCATGGTGGTGGTGCGTTTCATGGTGGTGGTGCGTTTCATGGTGATGGTGCGTTTCATGGTGATGGTCTGGTTCATGGTGGTGGTGCGTTTCATGGTGATGGTGCGTTTCATGTTGGACCAAGGCTGGTGTGGTTCGGGAAGATGGAGGGTGCGGGTGTAGAGGATGCGCCCTTGGTGGGTGCGCCTGCGACCGGCACGGGTATGGGTCCGGCGAAAGGAAGCGCGAAAGGCTGGATGACGAGGAGAACGCCGCTTCTGATCTCGACGCCGGCCGTCGCGTTGCGGCCAACATCGAGGAACTCGTTGGATACGCCTCGCGTCCGGTGACGGAGCAACGTTGCGTCCTCAAGCGCGAAGCGAAGCCCGCTGGTCGTGATCCCATCGACGGTGTCGCTCACGGGTACGAGCGAAACGTAAGGCGCGTTGGTCGCGTTGGTCGCGTAGGGCGGGTCGATGCCAACCCGTGACAGACGCGCCGGATGACCGGGACGAACGACGACGATTCGGCTGTGGCCCAGCCACGCCGACACCTGCGACCGGGCGTAGCGAGGATCGCCCAGGAGGGAAATCGTCGACACGAAATGGTCGAGTCGCTCGCCTTCCCCGCCACCGACGACGATGATTTCGCCGGGTGAGCGGTCGATAGCCAGGTCGAGGGCGAGTTCGAGGTCGGTGGCGTCTTTGTCGACCCGGTGCTGCAAAACCTCGGTAGTCGATGCTTTCGCGACTTCGAGGTGGGTCGGGTCGAGAGAGTCGAAGTCGCCAACGAGCAGGTCGACAGTCACGCCGAGATTACGCGCGTGCTGGTGGCCGCCATCGGCAGCGATCACGAACCGTTGCTCGGGCAGCTGCGCCACCACTCCGGGATCCGGTGCCGACCCTCCGCTGAAGACGACGACCGTCGAGGCATGGAAAGGGATCGTGGTGGACTCGCCCGACGGCGGGCGAGGTTCGATTGGTTCCCGGATCGGCATGGCCAAGTCCCTTTCGCTGGCATTACCCAGATCAGGTTCGCGGGTCGACAGCGTGTCGGCTGTCCTCTCAGCCCGGCTACCCGAGCTCCCCGTTGGTGGAAGTCCTACCTTAACGCACGACGAACCCCAACGCCAACAGCCTTGCATCCGAACAACCCGGCCTTCTTGCGTATCCGTGGAAAACTACCCACCATGAAGACCCGCACGCTGCTGATCCTCGCTGCCGTCACCGGCCTGGCGATCATCGTGGCGTTTGCGCTCCAGGTCGTTGTCGACGGCCGTTTCCTGGGGTGAGCGCAGACCTGTCGGAGAAGGGGGGCCACGGTCAGCGTGCCCCTCGCCTACTGGCGTGCCGGGAGTTCGATGTGCTGATCCGCTCGCGCTATGGCCACCGGACGGTTCGACACCGCGAGCACGGTGCGCCCCGACTCGGCCAGGCGGTTCCACAGCAGCACCTCTGTCTCGACGTCGAGCGCGCTGGTCAGGTCGTCGAGGATAACGAGTTCAGTATTGTGCACGAGCGCTCGGGCGGCCGCCGCCCGCTGCGCCTGGCCGCCGGAAAGTCTGACGCCCCCCGCCCCCACGCGAGTCGCCAAGCCATGCCGGAGCTCAGCGACATCCTGGTCGAAGGCGGCCATGCGGATGGCCGGCTCGGGATCGGTTTCGGCGCCGAGAAGCAGGTTGTCCTCAAGTGTGTCGGAGAACAGGTGGGGGACCTGCGCCACAAAAGCACATTGCGGTGGCACGAAGAACGCGGCTCGATCGGTGATCACGGAGCCGTTCCAGAGAACCTCCCCCTCGTCGATGTCGAGAAGACCGATCAGCGCGCGTAGGAATGAGCTTTTTCCGCTACCGACAGGGCCACTGATGACGTTGAGCGTGCCCCGCGTCAGTTCGACGCTCACCGGACCGAGTCCGCGATCCTTGACGGTAAGCGCGCGTACGACCAGAAGGTCGAGCGGAAGATGCAACGGCCGACGAAGAGGTGCGGCGACAGGTCCGCCGAGGATGGGGAGCGGGCGGTCGGTGACCAGCAGGTCCGTGTCACTGAGAATGGTACCGGCCGTCGAGTTCTCCCCGCCGCGTCCGGAACTTGGCAGCAGCGAGTCGATTCGTGCCACGGCGACATCGAACCGACGCCGACCGACAAGCGCTCCGCCGATCTTCTGCGGTAGCCAAATCAGGTTCATCGCGTACGCAGCGAACAGAGCGACGTCGCCTGCGCGGTCGAGGCGACGGGCGGCAACGACGAGAGCGCAACCGATGCAGATGTCACCGACGGAACCGTTGAGGGCCCACAATCCCTCGTTGGCTGTCTGGTCGCGAACCATCGTTGTGGAGCGTCGGGCATTCAGTGTGTCGATGCGCCGAAGCACGCTGCGCTGTGAACCGGTGACTTTGACCGTGAGCGCTCCACCGAAGGCCGCGTTCAGGTAGTCCGTGGCGTCGCTTGTGGCCTCACGGGCCGCACTGCGAACCCGACGCAAACGGTTTCCGGCGAAGCGATTGAAAAACCCGAAGAGGAAAAGGGGTACGAGCATCACCAGCGCAGCGAGCGTATCGATACGGGCGAGCATCGCGAGGGCAACGGTCCCGAACACACAGGAGCCAAGCACATCGATCCAGTTGTCCATGAGCATAATCAGGTCCTTCGGATCGTCGCGAAGGCGGGTCACCACGTCGCCCGACGACACATCTCGTGGCGCAGCGTCGGGTCCGCCGCTCGACAGCCGCGAGTGCAGCACGTTGCCCTTGACGAGAGACTCCACCGCTTCAAACGCCGACATGTAGGTGGAGTGACCGATGGCGAGAATCGTTGCCATCCCCACCTCGGCGAGCACAAGAAACGCCATGAGGACGAGAAACCTGGTGCGCCCGTTGTCGGCCTGCAATGCATCGTAGGCGGCCCGGATCAACGCCCCGGGGACGAGTGGATAGACAAAGAACACGAGCCACGCGGCTGAACCCAACCAGAACTCGCGCGGCCGGAGTTGCGCGATGCGAAAGGCGCGCCGCTCACGAATGAATCGCAATCGAGCGAGACGTCGGGCGGAACGGGTGCCGCTCACCGGGCGACCTCCTCCATCGCATCGAGTGCCTCATCGAGTGATGCGTCCTCACTGACCATTGCGCCGGTGTGCAGCAGCCGTGCGAACCGGCTTGTGGGATCGGCGGCGAGTTGGAGGCGCGGGCCGTGCTCAACGATGCGACCGGCTTCGAGTACGGCGATGTCATCGCAAACGTCGAGCGTGTCCAGTCGGTGCGCAATCACAATGCTGGTGCGACCCCGGAGCAACTCGGCCACTGCCCGCTTCACGAGTAATTGAGTGACTGGATCTATGCGCGAGGTCGCTTCATCCAACAGCACAATCGACGGGTTGCGCACGAAGGACCGGGCGAGTGCCAGGAGCTGGGCCTCGCCAGCTGACATGCCCGTGGTTCCTCCGGTTCGGCCGAGAAGTACGGCGTCGAGGCCATTGTCTTGGCTGTCGATCCACGGGCCGAGACCGACCGATTCGAGTGCCTTTCGTACCTGTTCGTCCGGTACGCCATCGGCGAACATGGTGACGTTCTCCCGCACGGTCCCAGGGAACAGCTGGACCTCCTGCGGCACACCGGTTACCACCCGACGCAGGGCATCTTCGGTCAGAGACTGCAGGTCTTGGCCTCCCACGAGGACACGGCCGTCGCTGGGCGGAATCAAGCGGAGCACCAGGCGACCGAGCGAGGTCTTTCCGGAACCCGACCGTCCGACCAGTCCCAGTGAACGGCCGGCGGGCACGGTGAGGTCGATCGCATCCAGCACCGCACCTTCGGACTCGTCATAGATGAGGGAGACGTCCTCGAGGACGAGGTCGGTCGTGGTGGTGTCTGGGTTCGCGATTCGCCCGGGGTGGTGGGGTCGCTGGGCCAGCAGTGAAAGCACCCGGGTGGCTGAGCCCGTGGCCCCCTGCACCTCATTGAGCCGCCACATGAGGCTCTCGATCGGGGAGCGGGTTGCCGTCGCGAAACGAACACCCAGGAACACGGCGCCGAGGGTGAGGCGGCCGGATGAATACGCGAGTCCACCCACAACGAGCATCGTGGCTTCGGTCGCGGCGAGGGTGACTCGGACCTGGCCGTTGAAGGTCATGCCGCGCAAGGTCATCCGTTGTTTCGCGACCACAACGGCCTGAGCGAGTAAGGCGAACCGCGCCATGGAATGGGCGCCGGCACCAAGTGCCGCGATCTCATCAGCGCCGTTCACCCGTTCCTCGATGAACCCGCTCAGCACGCCGCGGGCATCGCGATCAAGAAGTGCGTCAGGCAGTGCCGCATTGCGCTGTTTCCAACCTATGACGGATACCCCGGCCAGACAGAGCCCGAGTGTGAGGCCGAGGCGTGGGTGCATGACAGTGAGGACGCCGACCGCGCCGATCGCAATCGCCCCAACCGACAGGGTGTTCGCGACGAACCGTGACAGGAACTGGGCCATAGCGGTAACGTCGTCGTCGGTTCGACTCACCAGTTCGCCGCGAGTGTGATCGCGGTGGAATGCGAGGTCGGCGTCGAAGACAAACTCGGCGAGTTCGCGTCGAAGCGTGTCCGTGATGGCCCACGCCAGTGCGGTTGAACGCCAAACAACAAGCACACTTACGATCGCGCTCAGGAGTCCGAGTCCGACATAACCTGCGGCCACTTTGAAGAGGCGGCCAGTCGCAGCATGAGCGACCGCCAGATCGATGAAGCGCGAAAGCAGCAACGCCGCCAACAGCGGAAGCGAGGTCGCGACCGCGAGCGCGACGCCATAGGCTGCCACGAGTCTGCGATGGGGAGCGACGAGCGACCCGAAGAGGCGCCAGTGGGTATCGGAGCCGATCGTCACCCGTTGATCCTAGGACCGCCTACGCCGCCAAGGGCGGCCATTTTTTCCGCTATAGCAAATCTAAGACCTCGGACGCGGAGCGCGGAGACCGGGCGATAGGTCACATGGCTCAATGAACCACTGAAGTTTTCGACGTCGATTGCCGATATTTGACGATGTGACCCCGCAGAGCCTCTTAGAACTACCTTGCTCGACCGTCGACGTTCCCCAAGGGTTTCTTGTTTCGGTCGCGGCGGTGCTGAACCATCTGCGGGAAAGCACCAGTCTGCCCAACTGGGTCCTTACCCATGACCGCGCCGAGGGCCGTGAGGTCGTCGCGTCGTCCGTCCGGGCCCACGGGATGGTCGGTCGGAGCGACCTCGATCGTCGCGGGTATGTATCGATTCTGTCGGCGCCGGTGGCCGACCATGCCAACGGCGGGCGATTCGGTTGGCTGACCGGCTACGTCACCGAGCGTGATGTCGCGAATGTCGTTACTCTCGCCGCCGTCGCTGCTGCCGTTCAACAGCGGGCGGCCTGTCATCAGCCGTTGGTTGAACTCTTCGCGACGCTCCTCGCTGATTCGCTATCTTTCCACCGTCTCGACGACCGGTAGTTCCCCGACACGTCTCCGCTGACCGCTGGCAAGGCGCATCGGCGGTTCCAACCTTCCGGCGATTCCAACCTTCCGGCGGTTCCAACCTTTCGGTCCGCTGTCGGGCGGGGTGCCCCGTCCCGGTCGGGCCACCGGACGAAACGGTTCCGCAGTCGGCGGGACCTTGGTAACGTCGTGCGTCGTCATTGATCGGCCACTTCGCTAGGGAGCGGTCTCAGGCAGTGGTCCAAGAGGGTGGTTTCTACGGCTGAGCAATTTGATCTCGTGGTTATCGGGGGTGGTCCCGGTGGTTACGCTTCGGCGCTTTACGCGACAGCTGCCGGGTTGCGTTGCGCGGTCGTGGAGCGAGACAAGGTAGGCGGTACCTGCCTTCACCGCGGGTGCATCCCGGCTAAGGAGTTCCTGGAGACCGCAGCGGTCTTTCGTACCGTTCAGCATGGTGCCCGCTTTGGCGTGCAGTCGAGTGCTCCAACGATCGACTTCGCCGTCAGTCAGGCGCGAAAGCAGACGGTCGTCGACGAACTCTGGAAGGGCCTGTCAGGTCTTCTTCGAAAGAAGAAGATCACGGTGTTCAACGGCACCGGCACGCTCCATCCCGGTAACTTGGTACGCGTCTCCGATGGCACCGAGATCACCGGCACCAACGTGATTCTCGCCGCAGGATCGGTCCCCCGTACGATCCCCGGGTTCGAGCCCGACGGTCGGACCGTGTTCACGAGTGACGAGTTTCTCGATCTGTCGATCATGCCGGGGACGGCTGTCGTGATCGGAGCCGGCGCCATCGGATGCGAATTCGCGTCGACAATGAGCGACCTGGGAACGAAGGTCACGATCCTCGAGGCGATGCCAAAGATGCTCCCCGGATGCGACGTTGATGTCGTCGACATCGTGGCCAAGAGCTTCAAGAAGCGAGAGATAGACGTCCGACTCGGTGTCGCCGTGACGGGCCATGCCCCGGGTCTCGATGGGTTCGGCACGACCGTGAACTTCGGCGACGGTGAAACGATCAGCGTCGACATGGTCGTTGTTTCCGTGGGTCGGCGTCCGCGTACCGAAGAGCTTTTGGCGGAAGGAACCGGAGTTACGATCACCGATCGGGGCTATGTACAGGTCGACCCCTACATGCGCACGACGGCTTCCAACGTCTATGCCGTTGGAGACATCGTTCCGACCGCTGCGCTGGCCCACATCGGCTACGCGGAGGCGATCGTCGCCGTGAAGACCATCCTCGCCGAATCGGTTGTTCCCATCGCATACGACCGGGTCCCGTGGTGTATCTACTGCCATCCCGAAGTCGCGTTTGCCGGTCTCTCCGAGGAGCAGGCAGTCGCCGCCGGACACGACGTCGTGGTGAAGAAGGAACGCATGATCGGCAATGGCCGCGCCAAAATCCTAGGGGAGACTGATGGCATGGTGAAGGTCATCGCCAAGAAGACCGCAGACGGTCGGGCCGGGCAGATACTGGGTGTGCACATGGTCGGCCCCTGGGTCACCGAGCAGCTCGGCCAGGCGTACCTGGCCGTGAACTGGGAAGCTTCCGTGGATGAGGTGGCGCAGTTCATTCAGCCCCACCCGTCAATTTCAGAGACGTTTGGTGAAGCCATTCTGGCGCTCACCGGGAGAGGATTGAACGGCTGATGTCCGATGTCGTAATGCCCCAACTAGGCGAAACCGTCACCGAAGGAACCATCACCAAGTGGTTCAAGAAAGTCGGCGATCGTATCGAGGCCGACGAGCTTCTGTTCGAAGTATCGACCGACAAGGTCGACAGCGAAGTAACGTCGCCCACTGCCGGCTACATCTCGGAGATCAAGGTCCCGGAAGGCGAGACCGTCGATGTCGGTGTCGTGCTGGCGGTTATCACCTCAGAAGCCATAGCGGCCCCCGCTCCCGTCGTGGCGGCCCCGGTGGCTCCGGTCATTGAGGCACCGGCGCCGGTTGCTCCTCCGGTTGTAGTGGCCGCAGCACCCCCTGCTCCCGTGGTTGCGGCCCCCGCGCCTGTCGTGCCGGTCGCGGCTGCTCCGGGTACCTCCGACGCCTCCGACCGGGTGCTTTCGCCGGTCGTCCGCAAGCTCATCAATGAGAACAATCTCGACCCGGCGACCATTGTCGGCACAGGTGTAGGTGGTCGCATCACGCGTGAAGATGTTCTCGACGCGATCGATTCCCGTGGCGGAAACGCGCCCGCGGGTGCCCCGGCCCCGGTCGCTGCCGCTCTCGTGACACCCGCTCCTGCACCGGCCGCGCCTGCTCCCGTGGCTCAGCCCGTGGTGGTCGAAGGTCCCGCGTCGACAGCGGCGCCGGTGGTTTCACCTGCTCCCGCGGTTGTTGCTCCTCCGGTGGCCGTTCCTGCGGTTCCCGCCGTGCGCGTCGGTGGACGTGATGAAGTGGTCCCGTTCAGCAACATCCGTCGCCGAACCGGTGAGCACATGGTCATGTCGCTGAGCACATCACCCCATGCGTTCATCGCCATCGAGGTCGATTACTCGAACGTCGACCGGGTTCGCGCTGCGAAGAAAGACGGGTTCAAGGCCGACGAGGGCTTCTCGCTCACCTACATGCCATTCATCGCCCGGGCCGTCGTCGACGCGATGCGCAAGTTCCCCCATGTGAACGCCTCGGTGGCCGGTGACCAGCTTGTCGTGCACCACTCAGTGCATCTCGGGGTGGCCGTCGACCTCGACTTCAACGGCCTCATGGTTCCCGTTGTCCGCGATGCCGACGGCAAGCGTTTGCGGGCCATCGCCCGCAACATCAGTGACCTTGCGTCGCGGGCCCGCTCGAAGAAGCTGACTCCCGACGACATCACCGGTGGTACGTTCACGCTGTCGAACGCCGGGCCCTACGGGATAGATCTGATGCAGTCGATCATCAACCAGCCCCAGGTCGGCATCCTCTCGATCACCAGCGTGAAGAAGAAGCCGGTTGTGGTCGAGTTGCCCGACGGGACCGATTCGCTGGCCATCCGGCCGATGGGCATGCTGGGTCTGTCCTGGGATCACCGGGCCTTCGATGGCGCGTACGCGGCCAGCTTCCTGGGAGAGATCAGGACGCAGCTGGAGTCCAAGGACTGGTCAGCCGAACTCTGAGCAGCCGGTCAGGGAATCGTGTCCGTTGAGCTGGTTGTTCAGATTCTCGATGCCTCGATGGCTGCGCCAGCGTATGCGCGGCACGGTGATGCCGGCCTTGATCTCGCTTCTCGCATCGACGTCACGATTCCGCCGGGCGGTGGGCGCTCCCTGGTCCCCACTGGAATTGCCATCGCTTTACCGGAAGGGCATGCGGGCTTTGTCCTTCCCCGCAGCGGCACCGCGGCCCGCAATGGCGTCTCGATCGTCAATACACCGGGCCTCATCGACTGCGGCTACCGGGGCGAAGTCCTGGTCACGCTGCTCAACACGGACCCGACCGAACCGTTCGTCGTCAACCGGGGCGACCGCATCGCCCAGTTGGTCGTCCTGCCAGTTCCCTACGTGAACGTAGTAACCGTCGACGAACTCCCACCCTCGCCCGGAGGTGAATCGTCCCGAGGCGACGGTGGTCACGGAAGCTCCGGCCGTTAGTCGTGTCGAGGCATCGCATGCACGCGTCGCCGAAGCTGGAACGGCGAGGCCGAGTTATGAGGGTGTTCACCATTGGCTCCAGCGAATGCCGACGTGCTTTGATGCCGCGGTGTGACTACGGTGGCGGGTATGGGCCAAGCCGACGTTGTGGTCGTTGATCGTCGAGCGTGGATGACGCTTGCGGTTGCCTCGATAGCGAGCTTCATGGTTTCGCTCGAGGTCACAGTGATCTCTCTAGCATTCCGCAAGATCGCTGCCGCGTTTCCCGGTACATCGACCGGCACGCTCAGTTGGGTGTTCACGGCCTACAACATCGGGGTGGCCTCGCTGCTGTTGATCTCGGGCTGGCTGTCCGACACGCGAGGCCGCAAGCTGTGCTTCCTGTCGGGACTGTTCATCTTCGGTTCGGGTTCGCTCCTGTCGGGTCTGTCGTGGAGCGCTGGGGTACTGATCACCGGTCGCCTCGTTCAATCGGTCGGTGGGTCACTACTGTTCCCGGCCGGGCTCGCCTTGGTACTCACCGCATTTCCTCCGGCTCGCCGCCAGGCCGCCGTCGGTATATGGGGCATCGCCGGAGGACTCGCCGCCGCAGTGGGCCCGACGTTCGGGGCCATGCTGGTCGAAGGGTTCGGATGGCGCGCCGTGTTCCTCATCAACGTGCCGACGGCGTTTCTCGGCATCCCGTTCGGTATGCGGGTGCTGACCGAGTCCAAGGCCGAGGGGGTCCCGCGCGAAGTGGACCTGATTGGCGTTCCGCTCGCGTCCCTGTCGGTCGGCGTGCTGGTACTGGCCATCGTGCAGGGCGACGACTGGGGGTACACCAGTGGGAGAACCATCGCCTGTCTGGTGGCGTCGGTGGTCTTGGCGTTCGGGTTTGTGCGTCGGGCGACCGGACATCCCGCACCGCTGTTTGATGTAGGTCTGTATCGGACGCGGTCGTACATGGTCGGCTCGATCGGTGGCGTGATATTCGCGATCTCGTTCTTCGGATGGCTCGTTCAGCTGCCGAACTTTCTCCAGTCGCAATGGCACTATTCGGTCCTGAAGGCAGGTTTCGCCCTCGCTCCGGGGCCTGCGCTCACCACGGTTCTCACTCCGATTATGGGCCGCGTCGCCGATCGTGTTGGCCATCGGCTGCTCACCACGGTGTGCTCGGTGATCGGGGCGGTCGGGCTGTTTTGGCCCGTACTCTTTGCGAACCTCAAACCGAACTATGTCGTGGCTATCCTGCCGCAGACTCTCGCAATGGGATTCGCTGCCGCAACCGGGTTCGCCATCATGGTCGGCGCTTCGATGCGCGACATTCCGCCGCAGCGTTTCGGGATGGCGGGAGCGGGTCGCACAACCGCGTTCCAACTCGGTGTCGCACTCGCTGTCGCCATTTGCGTAGCTGTCGTCGGACGCCCAGCGGTCGGCCAGGCCATGCTCAACGCCCATCGGCACAACTGGACGATCGGAGCGATCGCCATGGCATCGCTCGCCGTGTTGTTCGCGTTTGTCTACCCGAAACCGGAGGTCAACTCATGAGTCCCGAAGAACGTGACGTGTTCCTGTCAACGGCACACACGGCAGTGTTGTCAAGCGTCGACCCGCACTCCAGGATTCATGCCGTGCCGGTGTGGTTCCGTTATGTCGACGGCGCGTTTCGCATCATCACCGAGCGCGGGTCCGCGAAGCACCGCAATGTCGTACGCACCGGCCGGGCGAGTCTCTGCGTCGACGAGCGAGCGGGCAAGATGAGGTACGTGACCGCCGAGGGTCCGGTCGAGGCAGTTGATGAAGTGACGTTCGACGAGCGTCTCGCGCTCCACACCCGGTACCGGGGCGAAGACGCAGCACGCGTGATTGTCGAGCAGGGCGGCCACGAGCGGATGGTGCTCCTGATCCTTCGGGCCGAAGGTTGGCTCGGCGTCGACTGACTGCGTTCGGGGGCTGTCGGCCCAGCTATGCGGCCTTGGCCGATCACTTCCCGGCTTGGGTTGATTCGGCCTTGGCGTCCATCCATCGACGTGCTTCGTCGAAGATCTCGGTCAGCGACGCGTGATCGAGAGGATTGTCGTCCTGGTACCCGATCAGATCCCGCAGTTGACGGAATGCGATCGTGACCGGGAAGTTGCTCGTCGGTTTGTGGGCCCGGCGGACCGCCGTCAGCCAGCGCCGGGCGAGATCGACCGAAGCGCGGCTGAGCGGAGACGCCGAATTGCTCCGGGGCCGTCGGACACCCACGAGTGGTGGCGTCAGCCACGGACTGGCTCCCCGGCCGCTTCCACGATTCGCTGCGGGCCCCGTGGCCCCAGATCTCAAGCAGTCACTGATGCGACGCACAGAGGGGGCGCTGGGGCCGAACATCGGGATCAGAGGGACCTTGTGCCCTTCTCAGAGTCACACCTCCACAGGAGACTCAAGGTGTTCACCCACACATCTGGAGTTTCAATCATGCGCCGATTCACCGCAGTACTTACCGCCGGCCTCTTGGGGATCGGTTTCCTTGCCGGCTGTTCGAGCGACAAAGCCACTGACACGACAGTCGCCGCCGCAGCCGAAACAGCCGCCGCCGACGAGGGTCTGACCGTCCCGGCCGCGGCCGAGGGAACTCCGGTTGCCGTTGAAGTGGGGGAGACCTCCGACTCTGAGATGTTCATGAAACTCGACACGGCATCGGTGCCGGCTGGAAAGGTCACGTTCACGCTGACGAACTCCGGTAAGAAGCCGCACGAGATGGTCGTTCTGAAGACCGACGAGCCCTTCGACCAGCTGGTCGTCACCGCTGACCGGGTGAGCGAAGACACGACCCAGGGCGAGATCGGCGAGACCGCCGCCGGGGCTGTCGCCACCATCACACTTGACCTGCCTGCGGGCAACTACGTGCTTGTGTGCAACATCGAGAAGCATTACGCAATGGGAATGCGGGCCGCTTTTACGGTCACCCCGTGACCTGGCCGCGGGCCGTCCTTTCGGGGGCCGGCGTCGTGGCGGCTGCGTTCGTATCGCTGGTCGTCGTACCCAACCTGTTGCTCACCCGGCTGTCGAACCTGCACCGCAACGGGCGGGTGACGGTCACGACCGTGTGGTTCGCGGCCGCGTTGGTGTTTCTCCTGTGGGTGCTCCGGCGCCTCCAGGCCCGGCGTCTGATCTGACGGCCTGACGTGGCCGTCGTTCCCGACGCACAATGGCTCTGGGACAACGAGCCCTGTCGTGCTGCCTGCCCCGTCCACACCGATGCTGGCGCGTACGTCAGCGCGATCGCCGAGGGCCGTCACCGCGATGCATACCTCATAGCCCGTGCGCCGAATCCGTTTCCTTCGATCTGCGGACGGGTGTGTGCCGCCCCGTGCGAGTCAGCGTGTCGACGCGGCACGATTGATGCCCCGGTCGGGATCCGGGCGCTCAAGCGGTTTGTGAGCGAACGCTACGGGGTCGAGAGTTTCGCTGGCAGCGCGCTCTGGCATGAGGCTCACGGACCGGTCCCGTCGGCGGACCTTGCGTCGGTAGCGGTGATCGGTGGAGGCCCCGGAGGGCTTGCGGCAGCGCATGATCTGCGGCTCGCCGGGCACCCCGTCACCGTATACGAAGGCGAGGAGCATCTCGGCGGAATGATGGTCTATGGCATTCCGGAATACCGTCTGGCCCGTCAGCTCATCGAACGTGAGGTCAACGCCATTCTGGAAATGGGGGTCGAGGCCCGCCTCGGATGTCGTGTAGGTCGCGACGTTTCTTTCGACGAGTTGCTGGCTGAGCACGCCGCGGTGTTCGTCTGCGTGGGTACTTCGAAAGGGCGGGGTCTCGACATTCCGGGACATGGGACGGACGGGGTGTTCAAAGCTGTTGAGTTTCTCCTCAACGTGAACCGGGGATTCGCCGTGGATCTCGGGGAACGTGTTGTTGTGGTCGGGGGTGGCAATGTGGCGTTCGACGCTGCTCGAACTGCGCTGCGGGCGGCCGCCAACGACGAACCGAACCCACCGTCTGAGCCTGGCACGGTTCGTGGGCGGGAGAGCGCGGACGAGGCCCGACGCGGCGTGACGACAACGTTCGACGTGGCCCGTGCCGCAATACGCGCCGGTGTCAGCGAGGTCACGGTCGTCGCGCTCGAATCGGAGGCGGAGATGCCGGCAGCGGCCGAGGAGATCGAGGAAGCCGAAGCGGAGGGAATCCGTATCGTCTACCGGCGCGGCCCCCATCGGGTCCTGGGCGAAGGGCACGTGACGGGTTTGGAGACCATTGGGGTCGCCTCCGTGTTCGATCCCACGGGTCGGTTCGCGCCCACATTTGTCGAAGGCTCACTGGAGGTCATCGCCGCTGACACCGTTATCCTCGCCGTCGGTCAGGCTCCTGATGTCGAGTTCCTCGGAGCAGGAAACGACATTGAGCGAACCAGGGCGGGAGGTATCCAAGTCGACGCAGATCTGCGAACGACCCATCCGCGGGTCTGGGCCGGTGGCGACGTGGCCTTCGGTCCGCGTAACCTCATCGACGCCATCGCTGACGGGAGGCGGGCCGCCGCTTCGATTCACGCCGTGTTGACCGGCCCGACGTCAGACGTTTCGTCGATGTTCATCGATAACGAGGTGCGGATCGAACTGACCGCCAAGCCCGGGTTCCGGCGGCTCGCGACGGGCTACGACGCGATCGCCCGGGTTCCGGTTCCGACGGTGCCGCTCGATCGACGCATCGGCTTCGCCGAGGTCGAGACCGGCTACGACGAGGCGCACGCAGTGCTGGAGGGCCTGAGGTGTCTCCGCTGTTTCGAGAACATCATGCTCAAGCCCGAGCTGTGCATCCTGTGCGGACTCTGTGTCGATGTCTGTCCCCACGACTGCATTTCCATCGTGCGCGCCGACCACCACGGCCTCGGCACCGCGGAACAGTCGGCCCTCCTGATCGATGAAACAAGCTGTATCCGCTGCGGGCTGTGTGTGAACCGTTGCCCGCCTGCGGCACTCGTGATGGTTCACGCGAAGGAGGTCGCCCGATGAGCGAACGCACCGACGAAGAACCTCAGGTCGAACCGGTTCCTCGCGATGCGCTGGAGCCCGACCTGTACCCCGTGCCGCACGGGCGGATGGAGCGGATCCGGCATGGAGAAACTTGGCGTTCGGTCTTCCGTCATCCGCCGCTCGACACCCCACGCGGTCGGGCGCTGCAGTCGTTTTCCAACGTGTTCCTCCACGTATACCCCGTGAAGGTGCCGGTACGCGTTCTGCGTTGGAGGTACTCGTGGCGACTCGGCTTTATCTCGACGGTCCTGTTCACCATCCTGGTGACAACCGGCGTCTACCTGATGTTCTTCTACACCCCCACCGTCACCTCGGCCTACGGTGACATGCAGAAGCTGCGGACAGGAGTCGGCTTCGGCCAGCTTGTGCGCAACGTGCACCGCTGGTCGGCCCACCTCATGGTGCTGGTCGTGATCATCCACATGGCACGGGTCTTCTACGCCGGGGCGTACAAGAAGCCGAGGCAGTTCAACTGGGTGCTCGGCGTCGTTCTTCTGGCCATCACCCTCGGGTTTTCCTTCACCGGATACCTCCTTCCCTGGGACCAACTCAGCTACTGGGCCGTTACCGTGGGTACGAACCTGGTGAGCTACGTGCCGGTGATCGGCTCGCTGTTACGGGATCTTCTCATCGGTGGCGAACAGATCGGCCAGGCCACGCTCCAGCGCTTCTACGCCCTGCACGTCGCAGTCCTTCCGCTGTCGTTGGCGCTCGTGCTCATGGTGCACATCTGGCGGGTGCGCAAGGACGGCTTCGCGGTTCAACGTGGCGGCACCGGTGCATTCGCCGAGAAGGCCACCGAACCGGTCGCGTCCACGACCACTTCCACACATGCTGTAGCGGATGTGGAAGTCACAGACGCCCTGGCCGGAAGCGGAGCCCGCGTCCGGCTTCTCGGTGTCGTTGACCGCGAGTCCGTCACCGCTGAAGAACGGTTGACGGACGACTCGGTGTTCACTTGGCCGCATCTTCTCGTCCGTCACGTCGTTGCCGGTCTCGGCGTCGCCGCGACCGTGTTGGCCCTCGGTGTCGCGTTCGCCGCACCTCTTCGCGACATCGCCAACCCGAACCTCACTCCCGAGCCGGCAAAGGCCCCGTGGTACTTCGTCGGGCTCCAGGAGCTGCTGTCGAGATTCGACCCACTGGTTGCCGGGATTCTGGTGCCTACGGCGGCGATGATCGTGTTCGTCGCGCTGCCATACATAGACCGCAATCCGGCGACGGAAGCCCGCAACCGCAAAGTCGCCGTCACCATCTTCACGATCATTCTGGCCATTGCCGTCATCCTTACCGTGATCGGTGCCCTGTTCCGGGGCCCGGGTTGGAAGTTCGTTCCGCCATGGCACCACAACTATCTGGAGCTGTAAGGAGAATCCACTTGTAGTGGTTAGGCGACTTTGGTGAGGTTGACTCCGTAGCCGAGGGTTTGGAGTTGTTTGATGAGGTTGTCGCGGCGTTTGTCTTGGTCGGTTCGGCGGGTGTGCCAGTCGGCGCCGAGGTCTTGGTAATCGGTGTCTTTGGTGAGTACGTGCCAGCAGATGACGAGGATTGAGTGGCCGACCGCGACCGCAGCTTTTTTGTGGCCAATGCGCCGCTTCAGCCGCCAGAAGAGGGCCCCGAGGTAGGTGTCGCGGGTTTGGGATGCGCCCATCGCGCATTGGTTGAGTATCTCGGCGAGCCAACGGTTCCCGTCTCTCGTTTTTCCGGAGTGTCGTTTTCCGCCGGTGATGTTGTTCCCAGGGCACATACCGGCCCATGACGCTAAGTGGGCGGCGGTCGGGAACCTTGTCATATCAGCACCGATTTCTGAGACGATGCATTCGGCAGCCCGCTTGCCGACGCCCGTGATCGTGTCGAGTCGGTCACGGGCTGACGCGAAAGGGGCGATCACCCGGTCAATCTCGCCGTCGAGGGAAGCGATTGTTGTTTCCAGCTGAGCGACGTGTTCGAACACGAAGCGAAGCATCGTGGCGTGATGGTCACGGAATCTCCCTCGAAGCGCTTCGCGCAGGATCGGGATCTTGCCGCGAAGTTTTCCTTTTGCGAGATCAGCGAGAACGTCAGGGTCGCGTTCACCAGCAATGAGCGCGTGAAGCATTGCTCGGCCCGACACACCAAAGATGTCGGAAGCGACGGAGTCAAGTTTGATCCCGGCATCTTCAAGGATCTTTTGTGCACGTTGCTGTTCAGCGGTGTGGGTCTGGATCAGACGTTTGCGATATCGGGTCAGATCACGAAGCTCACGGATCTCTGCAGGCGGAACGAACGACGCACCAAGCAGGCCATGTTCGAGAAGTTCAGCCAACCATGCCGCATCGGCAAGATCGGTCTTTCGGCCAGGGACCATCCGGACGTGTTTGGCATTCACGAGCCGAAGCTGAAACCCTCGTTCTTCAAGGAGATACCAGACAGGCTTCCAGTACTGGCCGGTTGCCTCCATCACGACTTCCACAATCCCGTTCGCCGCTAACCACTCGGCGAGAGACTCAAGCGCAGACGTGAACGTCTGAAAAACGCGAAGTTCCGACGTTCTACCTTTGCCGGACGGACCAGGCGTCCTGACACAAGCGACAACCTCGTCTTTGCCGATATCAAGACCGGCGCATCGTTCGCTGATGATCTGCATTTCGAAACCTCCGATGTCGAAGTGACGTAAAGAAGGGTCGGGCAGGGTCTTCCGATCATTGAAGCTGTAAGTCGTGCACGAAGCAACATGTCGTGGTGCCAGAAAGACCCTTGGCATCAATCTCTGAGACGGGCACGGGCGCACCAAGCTGCAACGAGCACAACCAGACCCGCAGCCAGATTCTCATCACACCGTGGTGCTGCGCAAGCGGCATGGAACCTCTGAG
>JANMZO010000385.1:0-15571 GCA_031383405.1 Acidimicrobiia bacterium
GTGACCTGGACCCCGACAGCGGAGCCGAGATCGAGCACCGAGTATGCCAGCACCGGGGTCGGAACGGGATGAGGGAAAAGCAATACGCGCATACCTTTTGCAGCAAACACGCGGGCCGTCGCCCATGCGAAGCGATCGCTCTTGTGACGGGCGTCGTAGCCGATCACCACACCCCGCTCCACCGCACCAGGAACAGCTGAAAGCACATAGTCGGCGAGGCCGGCCGCGGCTTGACGGACAAGCAGTTCGTTCATCCGGTTCGGCCCGGCCCCGAGCGGACCACGGAGTCCAGCGGTTCCGAACGCAAGTCGGCCGTCGAAGCGTTCCCGAAGCGCTGCTTCATCACCGGCCGCAATCAGGGACCTTGCTTCGGCAACGGTTTCGGGATCGGGATCGATGGTCACCCAGGCTTCGATCCGGGCGAGAAGATCGAGCGCGATGCTCATGAGAGTCCCGCAATGATTGCTGCGGTGGACGATGTACCGAGCCGGGTTGCTCCGGCCTCGATCATGGCAAGCGCCGTGGCCGTGTCGCGGATTCCACCCGACGCCTTGATGCCGAGGGACCCACCGACAGTCTGCGCCATCAACCGGACCGCCTCAAGCGTTGCGCCGCCTGAAGGATGGAAACCGGTGGATGTCTTCACGTAGTCGGCCCCGGCCGACTCGGCGACCCTGCACGCTTCGACAATCTCCGTCTCGGTGAGCGCCCCCGTTTCAAGAATCACCTTCAACAACGCGAACGGGACCGCCATCGCCACGGCAGTGATCTCGGCCTCAAGTCCTTCCCAATCACCCAGCTTGATGAGGCCAAGGTTCACCACCATGTCAATCTCCGTCGCCCCGGCCGCGAACGCGAGCGAGGCCTCCGCCGCCTTGATCCGAGAATCGACCGCACCACTCGGAAAACCCACCACCGTGCAAACCTTGACCGAACCCTGAAGCAAACCGGCGTTCAAGGGAAGCATCGAAGGACTCACACATACTGCCGCCACCTGGAAGATGTTGGCCTCGTCGCACAGTGCCGCCACACCGACCTGCGTCGCCTCAGGTTTCAACAGCGTGTGGTCTATGCGGGCCGCAAGTTCACTAGGAGTCACCCGGTTATCCTACGTTTACTGGTCGTGGGGAGCATCAGCACTTGTTTTGGACGGGGACGCCCTGGGCGCGGAGGGTGAGCCATAGCCCGACCTCAAAGATGGAGGCAAGTGCAGCGCCGCCATGGTCCTGGCCTTTGTAAACCTTGCGGTCGACCGAGTCACCGAGGGCACACAGTTTCTGCTTCAGGACCGCACTGGTTTCGACTGGAATCTGCTCATCTTTGTCGCCGTGGATGATGAGAATCGGGGCAGGCGTCTTCACCTGCCCGGGCTCATTGGCCAGAAGTGCCCTTTTCCACGGGTCCTGGTTCAACGCCTCGCGTTTCACCAACGAGTCGAACGGATCGGCGCTGAAGGCCTTGAACACTTCGGTATTGCACCCGGAATCGACGACCGGAAGCAGGCTGAGTGCCTTCGGTGTGAGCGCAAGGTTGAGGTCGAGCGACGGATCAGCCGCGTTCAAGCCCGCAGCAACCATGAAGAAGTAGCCGCGGAAAGGTGAGTTCTCAATCGACTCGGCCACGTTCGTCAATTGGGAAGGTGGTGCGCCGGCCACGACACCCGCCAGCTTCAGTTCCGGCGCCCACGAGGGCGCAAGCTCTCCGGCAAAGAGGGCGGCGTGGCCGCCCTGGGAGTGGCCCCACACGACAAAGGTCGAGCTCAGGTTCGCGCCCGGAATAGCCCGGGCGGCGCGAACGATGTCAATCACACCACGACCTTCGCTGATTCCGTTGAGGTACGGATGGCGGTTCGGCGTCCCGAGACCCTCGTAGTCGGTTGCGACGACAGCGAGTCCCAATGCGTTGAATGTGCGGCCGACAATGTCCTCCAGGTCACCGACTCGGCCCGACGGTGCACACCGGTCAGCCAACCCGACCGTCCCGTGGGCGTAGGAAAGAACCGGCCAGCCACCGGCGGGCGCTTTCGCCGTCGGGAGATACACAAGCCCGGTGACCTCAATTGGAGCCCCCATCACCGACACCGAACGGTAGCGAACCCGGTACGCCTTGGACGACGACGGCGCGCCGGCAAGGGGCTCGCTGCTGATCAGCTGACCCGCCGTCGATGGAGCCCTCGCCGTGATTGTCTGGGTCGCCCCGCCGGTTGGCGGCGCCGTCGTCGGGTTGGTGGGACTGTGAGGAGTCGAAGTCTTCACCTGAACACGTCGCTTCGAACTGGATGCACCGCCCGGACTTGGCGCTATCACCACGGCCATCATCGCAGCGAGCAGCCCGGCCGAGAGCAGCGACCAAAAGGTTGATGATCGGGAGCGATCCATGGCGAGAGAGCGTACCCAACGGCCATTCGTATCTGACCAAACAGCGTTAAGGCAGTCGTGGTGGCGCGGCTGGCCTGACCGCGGTTCGATGGTTGTCGACTAAAACAGAGTCGTGAAACGCACCCTGTTCAATGTCGACGCGCTCTTCGAGTTGATACGCGGACTGATTCTTCTCTTCAATCCACTGCTCGGGCCGACCCTGCCGGTTTCCGCTGGAATCGTGAGCGCTCTCGGCGCTGCGTTGCTCGTTGCGGCGATCTTCCTTGGCCAGGCCGGCATGGGCAAGGGGTCACTCCAGAACCGGCTCCCCTTTGTCGCGGCCGTGAACGTAGCGAGCGGAATCGCCCTCATCCTGTGGACGGGGCTGTCAGAGTCATTCACGTCGACCGGGAAGACGTTCGTTTGGGTCATTGCGGCGCTCGTAATCGCCCTGGGTGCTGCACAACTCACGATGGGCACCCGGCCACCGAAGGAGAAGCAACGAAGGTCAACGCAATCGCAACGCCTGGAAGCGATCCGGCGAGCGCAGAAGCACTGACGCCCGCTCGGTGCGCCATCCTACGGACCCGATGTAATCAAGCCCGGTGTAATCAGGACCCGGTGTACTCAGGACCCGGTGAAGTTGGGAGCCCGCTTCTCAAGAAAGGACTTGGCTCCCTCACGATGATCGGCGGTCTTGAACAGGTCAGCCAGAGTTGACGACACCCATGATCCGAGGTCAGCCCAATCCGGGTCGAGAGCCCGGCGGAGGCCGGCTTTGAGCTGCGCAACTGCGAGTGGCGGGTTGGCTGCGATCTTTTGAGCCATCGCCAGAGCCGCCGGCAGAAGGTCGTCGTGCGACACGACCCGGCCCACGAGACCGATTCGCAGTGCTTCCTCGGCGGAAATGACATCGCCGGTGAAGAGCAACTCCGAGGCCTTCTCCCGACCGACCAGTTGAGCGAGCCGACCGAGACCCGGAGCGTCGCTCACGAGTCCACGCAGTACGAACAGCTCCCCGAACTTTGCTCGCTCACTGACGATTCGGATGTCGGCCATGAGGGCGAGCTCCATGCCCCACCCAACGGCTGCGCCGTTAACGGCGGCGATCACCGGCACGTTCGTGTGAAGGAGTGCATCGGCCGCCGGCGTGAGACGGGGTCCTCCTCTCGCTGCTGACGCCGTATCAGGTGGCCTGTCGCCTCCACCCATAACGAGCTTCACGTCGTCGCCCGAACAGAACGAAGGGTCGGCACCGGTGATCACCAGACAACGTGCCGTCGTCGTTCGCACGGCCTGCTCCAGGAGTGCGTAGGTGCGCCGCGTCAAGGCATTGCGGGCGGCCGGGCGGTTGATCGTAAGCACACATACATGACCGTGGGATTCAATCAGCAGCTCAGTATCTTCAATGGGGTCACTCACGCTCGCAGACTACGCCCCACGGACGCAACGCCGCACGTTCGCGGCCCTCAAGCTCGTTGTGATGTCGGACGCCGTCGATCGGGTACCGAAGTACGTACGTACATGCACCGGGCCGCTGCGGATCGGCCAGAGTCGGCGCGCCGCAGAAACCTAAGGGTGACGGCCGGTGAACGCGACGAGGCGGAGCATCGTGTTGGCGTTTGCCGGTGGCTCCTGTTCGGGAGCGAAGGCATCGCCGTTGCGCATTTCTGCGGTGATGGCCTCACGGGCGAACGTGTCGACTTCGGATACCAGCTGCTCGGGGGGCTCCCAGTCCTGTTGGGTTGCGCTCGCGAGGTCCCACCCGTGAACGAGGCCATCGAAGGCGACGAGACGTGCGAACACCGCTCCGGGCATTGGCCCGCCCGGGGTCTGGATCGTGCGCTCGAGGGCACCCGGGCTCGTCACGGCATCCTGAAGCTGGTCCATCGCGTGGTTGAACCGGTCGGTCGCGCTTGCGTCGGCCGGTAGCGAGCCGACTTCCGAAGGTTCTTCGCCGAGGAACATCGGCGCAAAGCCAGACGCCAGCCCGGTCATGTGGCCGAGTACCCCGGCAACGTCGAAGTCGGCACACGGGGTGACGGCTCCGAGCTGGTCGCTACGAATACGACCGGCGACGCCTTTCAGCATCGGGATGATTATCGACAATTGCTCACTGCCGTCCATGGGTTGCTCCTTGCATTGTGGTTATCGGGTTGGGGACTGATCAGCCGGCCATGCGCGCAAGCATGTGGTCCATGACCGCGCCGTGTTCGGCCTGCGGGCTGAACAGAATGATTTCCGCATCGTCGACGACACGCACGCTATGGCCGGGGGGCCAGTAGAACAGATCGTCGCCGACGCAGGATTCGGCGGTGCCGTCGGTGTAGGACACGACCACTGCGCCCGACAGCATGAACCCCCAATGCGGTGCCTGGCACGCGTCGTCGTGGAGGCCTTGCAGGAGCGGCGCGATGTCGGTGCCGGCGCCAAGCGTGAAGTACTCCGCGCCGAGCTCGGCGTATCGAGACACGTTGCCGAACCCTGTCGTCTGCCGCGCAAGGGCGCCAGGCACGTCGATCTTGACTGGGATGTCGTTCTTGGTGATGCGCATCGGTCCTCTATTCATTGGTTGATTCATGGTCTGCGGCTGATGACGCATCGAGCGGCCTCAGCGGGGGAACTGCATCTCACTCAATACGAATCGGCGCGAGGCGCATAGTTCTAATTCTGAACCATGCGATACTGCGGGGATGAAGCCCTACGGCCAGTACTGCCCGGTCTCGCGTTCCGCCGAGGTCCTCGGTGACCGATGGACGATTCACATCATCCGCGACCTGCTCACCGGAACGACCAGGTTCAACGAATTGATCAGGGGCAACCCGGGACTGTCGAGGGCATTGCTGGCCCAGCGGCTCCGCAAGCTGCAAGCAGCGGGCGTGATCGAACAGCACGACGACGGCACCTACGGCCTCACCGACTCTGGCCGTGACCTTCAACCGGTCGTGTTCGGCCTCGCAACGTGGGCGGCGCGGTGGACCTTCGGCGAGCCCGCCATCAGCGAACTTGACCCGGACTTGCTGTTGTGGTGGCTGCACCGGCAGCTGGACACGACGAAACTGCCGCGCCCGCGCTTCACTGTGTACGTGCCGTTCACGGACCACCCCAAGCGCTATTGGATAGTTGCCGAAGAAGAAGCGTCGCTTTGCGTGGCCGACCCGGGATTCGACGTCGACGTCACCCTACGAACCGATCGGGCCGCGCTCTACCGGACCTATCTAGGCCACTCCTCGCTCGCAGACGCCCAACGCAATGGCCGCGTGGAAGTCAACGGATCAACGACGGCAGTGCGTGCCTTCTTCGCCGCGTTCCACCAGTCACCCGTCGCATCGATCGTCGCGACCGGGTCCCACTGAGTGAGGCATCGGCCAGCCGTCATGCGTACGTGAGTGTCTCGGGCCGTCTTGGCGGTAACTGAATCGCGCGGTTGGATCTGAGGTTTCGGAGATGAACGTTACCGGTACCGACTGGCGCACCGGTTGCCAGTCAACTGTTAAGACCGCATCATCACTCATGGATAAGGCCGTCCGAAAACGCTACTGCGCTGAACGGACCCAGCCGGATTCGATCATCGGTAAACATACGATCGGCTGATCCGCCCGCCACGCTCGACGCCGCATCGCCCTGAACAGTGTAGAGAACCGTCAGGCTCGAGAGCGTCAAGGGAGTGAGCCGAGGAATCGACACCGTCACCGGGGCATCGGCAAAATTGGCCAACACGGTCGTGCGCTCGCCCCTGAGCGAGCGGGTGAGACCGAACACCGCATCGGGCACCTCATCGGAAGTCCACCAAGACACTGCGCCGTTGCGACATTCGCGGCGGTCCTTTATCGCCGCCAGAAAGGGGAGAAGATCTTCGATTCCCTGTTCGCCGCCGGTGAACATCATGAACGGTCCGGGTAGGCTCCCGAAGATAACCGTGAGCAATCGAAACTGCTCCGCGGTGAACTGTTCGCGACGCCATTTCTTGCCCCATGTCGGCCACCAGAACGTGTCGTGCGAGTCAATGTGGTGCGCGGTGAGGGAACCCTTCGGCAACAGTGCGTCGCGTTCGCTCATCCAGCGGGCCAAGCCCTTTGCGTTCTTTACTCCCCACGGTTTCACCTCCGACGGATCGGTGATCGCAGTGACCAGCCACTGCTCGTCGTAGTTGTAGTTGAGATCCATTGACTTGCGAAGCGCATGGCCCGATGGCTCGGTGTACATCAACGAATCGGACCGAATTCCCTTGAGGACCGGCCGAAGCCGCTCAAACAAACCAACACACGACAAGGCCGAAGAACCCGCTCGACCTCTCGCCCAGCCCGCCCAGTTCGGAAAGTCGTTGTACGTCGGCGCATCGAAGCGGAAGCCATCGATGTCAAGTTCGATCATCAGAAAACTCATGGCCTCGGTGAAGTACGCCTGCCATTCACGATTGCGCGGATCAAACGCCTTCGTGTACACCCCGGCAACGTTGCCGGCCGAGTCACGAGCGAACCAATCAGGGTGCTCCGCAATCAACGGCGACACCGCCGGGCTACCCGCTCGCCAGTATGGCTCGAAGTCGAGGATGTGACGGGACCAGGCAGTGAGGTAGTTCTGCCAATCGTTGACGTCGCCGCCGAAGCTGTCCGAGGTCTCGGCGGCTACGAGGTCGGCGAAGGGCCCGGCCCGCACTCCGTCAGCTGCGGCACCAATCGACTCCTGATCCAGTACGCCGTGAAGAAGCACATCGAAGATGATGCGCATCCCCCTGGTATGACACTGCTCGGCGAGTTCAATCAACATTGCTCGCGGGCCGTACGAAACGTCCACGTTCCAGTAGTCATGAATGTTGTAGCTCGGGTACGGCTGGCGGGGCATGAGCTGAATCACGGTGAATCCGAGTCCGCGGATGCGGTCAAGATCGTCGGTGAGATGGTTCACCTCCGGATACGGGCTGTAGTGATTCGGGCTGCCCTGATCTGTCTGGGCGAACACCGAGAAGCCGATCTGCGCCTCGTAGATCATCGCGCCGTTGATCCACTCGGGCGGCGCGCCCGGTGAGGTATGCCCGCAAGAGCGAAGCCAACCATCAAAGAGCGCCGGGAAGCTCGACCACCGGGGTACGTCAACATCAACCGAGCAGAGTTGAACCTGGTTGCTCGCGGTGTTGGACAGGTCGGCGGCGAAGTTCGTGGTCAGCGAGAACGCAATGGATGCTTCTGAGGTTCCGCGCAGGTCGATCTCGGGGATCTCCACATCGTTGTCAAACCAAATGCCAACTGCGCTGTCCGCCTGATTTGCCGGTTCGAGATGCACGAGGCCGCTCGAACCGCGCAGGCCACCGATGGGCGAGATGCCAACAGCCGACGTGATGATGTCCAGTGGAGTGGCTCCGGCGATCCCGTTCCCCGGGGCAGTCACTGACCAGGGGCCGCGGCCGAGATGCATGTCCACACGAAGAACCAGGTTGCGAACAACAATTATCTGCGCGCCTACGAAATCGAGACTAAGACTGCACGCCGGGCCGACCCGGTTCAGGCCGTAGAGCAACTCGCCGACAACCGCGACGTCGGCCCCTTCTTCGCCGATCCGCACCGGCACCCGCCAGGTGCGGCCGTTGGGAGTCTCATGCATAGTGGGGTCAGCAGTTCGAACACAATCTGACAAACGAAGGGTGCCGACATATTCGATACCACCGGTCGGGCTTCGGCACTCAGATCCATCGACCTCGCATTCGACTACTGCCTGGATTCGGACCCGATGGCCACGACTCGACGTCGAAAAAATTGAGGTCGGCAATCCGGTGGCGTCATCAAGGACGATGCAATGCGTCGACTCGACAGAACGAAATTCCATGTGATCTTTCCCGACAAATCAGATTTGCGCGTTAAGCAAGAACTTCGAATGTGGCATCGCTGTTGTCGGTCGACGGGTCCAGGAAGACCCGTCCCTCGCCATCGTGACGATTGGCTCGGGCCACGATCTCGATGTCTGGCAGAACATCGATCGGCGTGTAACCCGGGTGGTGATGCTTTAGATACGGATCGTTGGCCCGCGTGTTGAAAGCGACCAGAAGCAGACGACGGTCGACATCGGACTGATTCGGTGCCGAGGTGTGCAGCGTGTTCGAGTGAAAGAACATCACGTCGCCCGGCTGCGCCTCGAACGCCACACGGGGGAGGCGTTCTTCGGCGGCGGCGACCCGAGCCGGATCAGCGCCGGTCTGCTTGCCGACGAACCCATGGTCGATCCGGCCCATGAGATGCGACCCGGCCAGCACGTTGAGGCAACCGTTGGCAGGCGTGTTCGGCGTAAGCGGGATCGCCACGGTGAGCATGTCGGGGCGCAGGCAGCCATTCGGGTACCCGTACCCGTAGTCCTGATGCCACACCCACGTGCCGCCGGCACCGGGCCGCTTCATCGTGATCTTGGAGTGATAGTGATACACCTCGCCCCCGAGAAGGCTCTCAACGGCACGAACGAGCCGTTCACTGCGAGCCAGCGCACCGAAGGAATCCTCGCCGGGTTCGTTCCAGAGGGCGATCTCAGTAGCGCCGCCCTGACCGTCGTTGACACCATAGGCGCGCTTATGAATGGACGGATCGACTTGGAATGCATTGATTACGGCCGCGATCTCGTCGCGCGTGAAGAAACCACGCTTGATGACGAACCCGTCACGGTCGAACGATTCCTTGTCTGGGGCCGTCATCACGCTCATAGCCTTGTGCCTTTCGTAGTGCGAAGTTGGTGTCTCTTACCGTGGGCTGGCGGCGACCGCGACGATCGGGTTCAGTTCCGAGGCGGCGGGGTCGCCGGGGACAAGGCCCGGCAGCCAACGGGCGAGATCGCGGCGCTGCTGCTCGTTGGTGGGCGTCTGCACGGTTAAATCACTCGCGAAGTAGATCACCGTCATGACCTCGCGGGTGATTGGCGAACTGTTCGGCCCGGCCTTGTGCAGTGTCCAGCCACCGTGGAACGTGGCGTCACCGGCCGACATCGCCACGGGAGCGGAAAGCTTTGCCCCGGTCCGGCTCACGAGCGCATCGAAGTGGGCTTCGGAGTCGTCGGAGATTGCCTCTTCGCCGAGTTCCCCGGAGTTGCTGCTGTCGACGAACGTCATGACGCCCATCTCCGTCGTGATGTCGACGAGCGGCATCCACATCGTGACGCAGCGTGTGCCGTCGATCGGCCAATAGATGGCATCCTGATGCCACGGTGTGTGGCCGCCACCGGGCTCCTTGACGAGTGCCTGGTCGTGGTAGATACGAACGCCCTCGACGCCGAGCAGGTCGGCCGCGATGCCGGCGAAGCGAGCTGCCAAGACGAAGCGGCGCACCTCGTCATCTTCGCACCACAGGTTCATCACCTGAAGAAAGGCCTTGCCATAGGTGTCTCGTTCGGCCAGGGGACGACTCTCCCGGTTGAACCGGGCGACGGCGGAGGACACCACTGGCCGGAACGCAGCAACTTCATCAGGTCTGGCGACCCCCCGAAGAAGGACATGGCCGTTGTTCCGGTACCCAGCCACCGCCTCAGAAGAAAGGTCGTAGCGGTCGTCCAGACGCGGCAGGACAGCAGTCATGGGTTCTCCTTTAGATTCCGGTCGACGATGCGCCGTCGATCTCGTTGAGGAACTTCTCCAACTCGTCCGGGGGGATTGGCACAAGGTGGCCCTCTTCCGGAAAGCGACCAGCGGCCACGACGTCGCGGAACTCGGTGAGCGCGGCAACCCGCTCCAGCTGTATGCGCGCATACTCTGCACGGAGATCTCGGTACCTCTTAGCATGACGCGGGTAATGACGGTCATGAGAACCAAGGATGTCCTCGGCGAAGAGGTACTGCGCGTCGCAACCTGCACCGGCTCCCATCGACATCATGAAAAGTGAGGTGCGAGTCGAGATGGCCGACGCGACCTCTGCCGGTACGACTTCGATCTCCGCCCCGAGCGCGCCGACATCTTCGAGCCGCTTGATCTGGCGGAAGATCTTCATCGCTCCCTCAGCCGTCTTGCCGACCGCACGGAAACCACCGGTCCAGGTGGCCTTGGACGGAATCAGCCCGACGTGGCTCATGATCGGGAAGCCTTCGGCCGCCAGACGGCCGATCGTCTCAAGGCTCGCCACGCAATACATCGCGTCGATCCCCTTCCCGTACAGGGTGCAGGCCTCGCGGAGGTAGTCGTCGGTGGTTGCGAGGCGCCCGTAATCCATCCCGGTGATCATGAACGCCGTCGGTGCCGCAGCACGGATCGCCGCCAACTGAAGATTGTGGCCGGTGGTGACGATGTCGATCCCAGCCTCTTCGGCCGCGGCCGCCTCGTCAACCGTCCACGCGAGGACGTTGGTTCGCTGCACTTTCCCCTTGCCGGCAAGGAGGTCGGCAACCGTCGGTTTCGTTCGTTTCAATGTGATGTCCAATCTGATTTACTTCACTGCGCCGAGTGTGAGGCCATCGACGAAAGACTTCTGAAAGAGCAGGAACACGATCAGCGTGGGAATGGCAGCAGTGATCGTTCCCGCCGAGATGAGACCCCAGTCCGATAGGTAGGTGCCTTGAAGGCCAAGCAACGATGCTGTCGTCGGCATCTTGTTCTCGCTTCGCAGAACGGTGATCGAGAATAGGAGATCGTTGAAGATACCGGTGAACCCGAGAGCGCCAATCGAGGCCAAAGCCGGCCGGCTCAGCGGCAGGATGATCCTCCGGTAAATCTGGAATGATGTCGCGCCGTCGATGATCGCAGCCTGTTGGATCTCCGACGGGATCGCAAGCATGAACCCGTAGAGGACGAACACGTAGAAACCGAGGCCGAAGGCTGCGTGCAGGATGATCACGGCAAAGTACGTGTCAAAGATCCCCAACGCCTCGGCATTGCGGGCGAGTGGAATGAGCATGATCTGGGCAGGGAGAAGGTTTCCTGCGAGCATGATCAGCAGAATCGTCCGGCGAAACGGCACTTTGAATCTGCTGAGGCCGAATGCCGCGAGCGAGGAAAACAGGAGGACAAGAGTCAGCGCGGGCACGGTGATTATGAAGCTGTTCAGCATTCCCCTTCGGCCGCCACCACGGCCCCACGCTTCCGTGTACCCCCGAAACGTTAACGAACGCGGCAGAGCCATGAGGCCATTGCTCAAGATGTCATCGAGGGATCGGAACGACAGCACCGCCACGAGCACCAGTGGTCCGACCCACAGCAGCGACAGAAACGAAGCAGTCAGATGGAACCCGGCGGTGCGCGCTTTTCTCGCCCGGCTACCCCGGCGACGGATGGTCTCCCCGGCCGTCAGAGCTGCTCGTCGGTTCATTTGGCCTCCTCTCGGAGAGCGCGAACGAGGTAAAGGATGATGAAACCAACGGCAAGGAGGAAGATGACCACGGCAATCGCCGAGGCGTAGCCGAGGCGTCCGGTGGCAAAGGCCGTTTGGAACATATACGTGCTCAGGAGCTGCGAAGAGTTGTAGGGACCGCCCTTGGTAAGCGCGTAGACGATGTCGAAGGAACGCAAAGCCTCGATGACGACAACCGAGATGACAACCGAGTTGACCCCCCGAAGCTGTGGCATCGTGATGTGACGGAAAAGCTGGCGTCGATTCGCACCGTCAACCCGCGCCGCTTCCGTCAATGCCGGATCGATGGACTTCAAACCCGCAAGGTACAGCACCATGATGTAACCCGAGGACCGCCAAAGCGACGCCACCACGAGGGCGTACAGCACCGTCCGCGGCTCGGCAAGCCAGATGCGGCCCCACGATCCGAGACCGACCGCCTGCAGAGTGTTGTTGAACAGACCCTCGGGCGCGTACAACACTCGCCACACCAAAGCCGTCACGACCAGCGAAAAGATCACCGGGAGGAAGATCAGCGACCGGTACACCGCCACGCCGCGCCGATCGACCTTGAGAAGAAGCGCCAGCGACAGACCCAGGAGCCCGGAGAGCCCACCGAACGCCACCAACCACCGGACGGTGTTCTTGAAACCGATGCGAAAGATAGGGTCGTCGGCCAGTTCGCGAAAGTTTTGCAGGCCGACAACCTTCGGATTGCCGATCCCACGCCATTCCGTGAATGAAAGAAGCACACCTTGGATAGCTGGACCGAAAACGACGATTGCTTCCAGCAGGAACGGCACCAAGATGAATGCGACCACCGTCGGCGGAAGGGTGTCAACCCTCCGCCGGCGGTGCGCAAGAACGGACATTTAGGCCTTGCGGGCACTAACTGCGGCTGCCTGCCATTCAGCCATAATGGCGTCGGCGTTGCCAGGATTGTCCATGAACTTCAGCAAAGCCGCATCAGCAGTGGGTTGCAGTTCGTCGCCACCATCACGGTTGAAGAACTGGGTGAGGTCAGCAGCCGCCTCCAGCATTGCCTTGCCCTTCGTGTTCTGCACGCTGACCGCCGCCTTGGCCCCGGGCGAAGCCGGAATCGACGAGTTGCCGGAGGTGGTCAGGTAGAGCTCCTGAGCAGCCGGAGTGGCGAGGTATTTCAGGAAGGCCTTGGTGAGTGCCGGGTTGGAGCCCTTCGCCGAAGCAAAGAATCCATCCGCCGGGGCTTCCTCGGCCACGGGGATCTTTGGGTCAATGATGGGGAACTGGAAGAAGTCGATGTCATCTCCGACCTCCTTCGGGGCACCCAGCGCCCACCAGTTGCCGGCAACATACGTGGCAGTCTCGCCCTTGTAGAACTTGGTCTGCGCTTCGGCGAAGCCCAACCCCTTCGCCTGCTTGTCCATGTACGGCAGAACCTCCTGCCACTTGTTGAACACCGACTTCACCTCAGGGGAATTGAAGCTCTTCTTTCCGCTGAGAACGTCGCGGTGGAACTTCGCCCCGTTCAGCCGAAGGTTTAAGTAGTCGAACCAGAACGAAGCGACCCACGGCGTATCGGACAGACCCATGCCGATCGGGGTGACCCCTTTGGCCTGCACCGTCTTGCAAAGCGTCTTGTACTCCTCAAACGTCTTCGGCGGCTTCACGCCCCACTCGGCGAACTTGGACGGACGGTAGTAGACGCCACACCAGTAGTAGTAGATCGGAACGAAGATCTGCTTCCCGGCCGAGTCAGTCGACAGACCTCTCAGAGCAGAGGAGTAGCCCGCCATCTCCGGCGAAGCCCACACATCGGAGATGTCGAGCAGCAGACCCTGGTCGGCGTAGTTCTGCGCCGCTTTGCCGGCTAGCCACGTGAGGACTTCCGGCGGCTTGGATGAGGTCAGATACTGCGTGAGCTGCGTTCGGTACAGTTCGCCGGCAACCGTGTTCAATTTGACCGCGCCCGTCTTCTTGGCATTGAACGCTGCGACAACGGCCTCCATGCCCTTCTTGGACTTGTCGTCGGCATTATTGGATTGCAGGGCAATCGTGCCAGACGTCTTGGCCGGACTCTTGGCCTTGGTGACCTTCTTTGTCGCCGCAAGCGCAGCGGCGGGCGAACCCGCCAGCAGACCAAGTGCAGCGGCCCCCAGGATAAAGGAACGACGCCCAAGAAGGGACGGCGACTCCGGCTCGGCTTCCGGGTTCATGCTCGGATCGATGTTCATGCAAACTCCCTCGGGTTGACGTGTAGGTCTGAGTGGTGGTGGGAACGGTCAGAATCCGGACCGGCGGGTCGCTCCTGCCGGGCCTTCCCGGACCTTGCCGACGGTGTCGACGTGGCGAGCATACAGATGCGACAGGCGTCACGTCAACGTTGACGTAAACAACCATTGGAAGTAGAGGCGAACAACTATTGGAAGTGACAGTTGTCTGGTCAAACGGGGAATCGCCTCAACCCGAAGTTCGATTCACCAGGATCGCGGGGCCCGGCCCTCGACCTCGTGCATAACGTTGCGGCCCAGAACGCCGACCTCGGTCGGCCAGCACCTAAGCACCTCGGCATCGACCTTGCCAGTACCTGCGGCTAAACAGCAATTCCGAAATCCGGCGTCGCTATGCGGACTGGCGGACGATCAGCTCCACGTCGACGTACACCGGTGGGTGGTGGTCCGGCCCCGACCGCATGCGGTCGAGGAGCGCCACCGCTTCCCGACCGATGGCCGCGCGATCGAGCCGGACAGATGTCAATGCCGGTACAAGCGCAGAGCACATCGCGATGTCGTTGAAACCCACGAGCGCCACGTCGTCCGGCACCCGCAGGCCGGCGACGGCCAGTGCCTGCAGCGCGCCAATAGCCATGGCGTCGTTGTACGCGAAGACGCCGTCGACCGGCGTGCCAGCGGCCAGGACGGCATCCATCGCAGCGCGGCCGCCTTCGATGGTCGGATCCTTCCGCACAACCCGCGCCTCGCTGAACTCAAGCCCAGCACTCTGGAGAGTGTGCCGGAACGCCGTTTCCCGGCGTGGTAACAGCAGCGAGTCGCCTGCGCCGGTGTGCGACAGCATCACCAACTTCGTGCGGCCGATCCGCACGAGGTGCCCGACGCCGAGCTCCGCCCCCCGGCTGACGTCCCACAGGACGGACCCGAGGTTCGTGCCGGAGATCTCCATCCCGAACGCCACGGTGGGCAGTCCTCGCAAGGCGTGCTTGAAGAGCGTCGCCCGTTCCCCCCTTGGCGAATAGACGATCGCGCCGTCCACGGCGAACGACGACAACGTCTCAAGGATTGAGTCGAACTCCGTCAGGTCGTCGTCGTGTTTAGCGATGATCATGGTGCGCCCCGACGCCTTCGCTGCAGCCTGCACGCCATCAACCAGTTCGGCAAAAAACGGGTCGACCATCTGGGGCACGACCAAGCCGAGCGTACCCGTCCGACGCGTGATGAGCGCCCTGGCCAACATGTTCGGGCGGTACCCCACCTTCTCGATGGCCTCTAGCACGCGCAGCCGTGTGGCCTCCCCGAAGCCAGCCTCGTCGTTCACCACCCGCGAAACGGTCCGGGGGGAAACTCCCGCCAAGGCCGCGACGTCATGCAGTGTCGGTCCGCTCGGCATACCACCATCATGCACGCTCCACAGGCAGGCCCCAACCGTCCACGTTACGTCAACGTTGACTTAGTCCAACATCGCATGCAAGGATCGACCCCTCCGGTTCGACGTTCACCGAAAGCACACCATGACCAGATCCCCGACCGCCAACCACTCGCCCAAAATCGTGTTCGTGGGCGCCGGGAGCACCGTCTTCACGAAGAATCTGTTGGGTGACGTGCTTGGGTACCCAGCCCTCGCCAACGCCCGTATCACGCTCTTCGACATCGACGCCGAACGCCTGGCGACTTCGGAAGTGGTCGCCCACCGGGTGGCGCGGGCGCTGGG
>JANMZO010000409.1:0-8573 GCA_031383405.1 Acidimicrobiia bacterium
ACCGCGTCCCGCCGTACGGTCGCCCGCCTCCAGCGGCAACGGTGGCGTGCCGCGCCCCGCTGACCCAACGTTGGGTGGCTGGTCGCCCAACTTGGGGTCGTTGCTACCCATCCGGGTGGTTACGCGCGTGATGAGACCGGCCAGTAGGTGAGTTGGGTACCGGTGACGGTGAAGTTGGGGATCAGTCAGCCGGTGGGGTCAGAGTGGTTGCGGACGTGGTGGTGGGGTCGAAGACGGGTTGCAGGGTTCCGGTGGCCCAGTTGGTGGTCTGGTCGCGGAAATGGGGGCTCGCCGGATGGCCGGAAGCGCCGAGCGGCGATGCCCAGCGACTGTTGCCGCGATCGCTGAGGTCCCATACGTAACGTGCGGTTGAGCCGGTCATCGCGTTGGTGGTCACGCCACCGATCTGGTTCATCGCCATCACACAATCGCTGGCTCCGGAGAGTGGCCCGGAGGTCGGGCGGACCAGGGCATCAAGTCGATCGTCTAGCCCCCGGGCCGGATGCAGGGGTGTGGCCTCGTGCAGGTTTCCCCACTGCCAGCCCGAGGGGTCATCACCAAAACGCTGCGTGAGAAATCCGACCGCGCGGCTTGAGGCTTCGGCGATGAGCGGGTCCCACGAGGGTTGTCCGATGATCGTCGAGTCGTCGGCCGCTATCCAGTTGCCGATTGCGTTCGAGACACGGATCACCGCCGAAAGCGCAGTGGCCGGCGGCTCCCAGCGGGAGAACGGATTGTCCGTCAAGGATGTCGGGAGAAGGCCGACGACGAGAATGCACAACTCATGCTTTATCTGTCCGATGAGGGCACCGGCTGCGGAGTCGGCCGCCATCGCACCGTCCCATCGTTCAAGGATTGACCGAATCTTGGGATCGCCGGTCGCTCGGAGCACCTGCTGGGCGACCGTGAGACCCGGACCGGAAACGGTGTCGAGTTGAATGGCGATCTGGTCGTCGACCGAGAGTTGATCGCGATCGGCCAGACGGGCCCAGATCCGTTCGGCGCGGTGAGGCGGAGCGGCATCGTCGTTCAGGAGGTGCGGGTAGTCGCGGGAGGTGACCCGTTGGTTAGCGGTGACGATAGCGCCCGTGTCGGGATCCACTGCACGCGGAAGATCGGCATCGGGGATGTAACCGGTCCAGTCATGGTCGGGCTCACAGCCGGGAACGGGGAGCACGCTGTTGAGGTGATGCCGAACGGGAAGTCGGCCGGCGGTCCGGTACGCGATATGACCCTCAGCGTCTGCGAGGACAAAGTTGTTGGCCGGCTCGACCCAGTCGTTCAGAGTGCGGTCAAGGTCGGCCACCGATCGGGCCGCGAACAGGGGAAGAATCGTTCGAAGGCTACCTCCGGCCTCAAAGAGCCCGGTCGACGCGAGCGCGATACCGATGCCGTGCGCAGCATTCCCGAGGATGACGGGCCCGTGACCAGTAAGTGCGCATTCGACTTCGACGGGGTTTCCGTCACGCACGGTGATCGATTCGGTCCGTTGATCTATCGCGGCGTCGGGCAGGCGCTCGATGAACAGATCCTGGTAGTCGGCCATTGCGTTCGTGACAGCCCACGCCACGTGAGGGGTCTGGGCAAAGTGCTGAATACCCGGAACGCCCGGAAACGAGAAGCCGGCTGCATCAATGTCGGGTCCGGTCAGATGAACCTGGTAATAGACATTAGGTACCTCGAATGGCCGGTGCGGGTCGCCGGAGACCAGCGGGTGACCGGAAGCCGTGCGACTGCCGTGTACAGCCCACGCGTTCGATCCCGACACCTGCAGACCAAGCGGTTCGAGCGTCGACAGGGCGTCACGCACACCGTCTGCGGCGAACAGTCCGGCATCAATAAGCGCGCCTACGGCATCGCGTGCCCCGGGTGGAACGATCAGAGGCGTGTCGCCGGAGGATCCTTCAATACGGAAGGATCTCACCAGGTCGGGGCCAAGTGCCGCCAACACCCGGGCGTTCCACAGTTTGGTCTGCCAGGTGGCGAACGTAACGTGTCGAACAAGGAAGATGGCGATCGCATGCCACCCCTCCCACGGTTCGTCGGGGACCTCAAGCGCCTGAAACTCCACCGGTCGGGCGTTGGTCGATGTCAGGAACGCGTTGACTCCCGCGGCATGACTGTCGAGCACTCCTTTGGTGGCGACATCGAGGCCGTCGTATCCGGAACGGGCGTATTCGCCCAGTCGGGCTCGACGATGAAAGCCGTCGTTCACGATATTGACAGCCGAACCGATCAGTTCCGCACTGCGACCGAGCGCGCGTCGACGGTCCCACTCCAACTGCCACAACCGATCCTGGGCGGTCGCAAATCCCTGGCCGAGGAAGAGGTCGGACACCGTGGATGCTTCGATATGGGGGATTCCCAGGCTGTCGCGACGGATCCTGACCTCGGCATCGAGGCCGACGACCTCGCCGACGGAACTGGTATGGCCGATCGCGTGAGTTGCGTTGAAAGGGGCGACGCGGGTCATGTCAGAGGTTCACCGATCGGAGCGTTTCGTCGAGGAGCGTCAACGCGGCGAACGTGAAGGCGACCATGTTCTCCACGCGATCCTCTGATCCGGTCAGGATGTGGCGCGTTGCTTCAACCGGCCCGGCCACGGCCAACCATGCGTGACCGGCCGGATCACCGTAACGGTTCGGCGGCCCGGCGGCGCCGGCTTCGCCGAGTGCCCATGTCGAGCCGATCTTCGTCATCGCCGACCGGGCGAGGTACTGGGCGAACACTTCCGTGGCGCCGCGCATACCCTCGGGCGTTTCAATCGCACCTTCAAAGAGCGCCCGGTTGGCCTTGAACGTGTAGATCACCGCGCCTCCGAGGTAGTACGCCGACGCACCGGGCACGCTCAGCAACGTTGCGGAGATGAGTCCGCCGGCCGAACCTTCGGCGACGGTCACCGTTTCCTTACGCTCCTTGAGCATCGATCCGACGCGTCGGGCCAGCGATTCCAATTCAGGGGTGAACATGCCCGCAAGCACACCACATCCGGTTGCGCGATGTGGAACCGGACCCGCCAGCGACAGGACTCGCGGCTTACGCTCACCGAAGGCGACCGAGGCTCGATTAACGGGCGGATGCGTGCGAGACTTGAAGTTTAGGGCTTGGCCGCCTTTGTCGAGAGATGCAACGCAGTGTTCAGCGGTCGATGACGGCGAGCGCGTCGATGCGCTCGTGAAGCTGTGGGGCGTTGATGCCAACGGCAACGACCACCTCGGTGACGCCTGCAGTCGCGGAAGCATCAAGGTAACGCTTGAAGTCGTCGGTTGACCCGTTGAAGGGGAGGCCGATCTTGCGGCCGAGGGTCGAAGGGTCACGACCCTCCGCTTCGCATACCTGGTCGAGTTCGCGCATAGCTGCGGCGATTTCTTCGCCGTGAAGATTCCATCCGTACCAGCCGGTCCCGTGGCGGGCCGCCCGGCGCATCGACGCGCTGCCTCCGCCGACCCAGATTGGCAGCGGCGACTGGATCGGCTTCGGTTCGGCGATCACGTCGGCGAAGTCGATGAACTCGCCGTGAAAGGTCACGAGCTCATCCGTCCACAGGGCCTTCATCACCTTGAGATATTCGTCTGTACGCTTACCTCTTGCAGCCCACGGTACGCCGAGGGCCGCGTACTCTTCGCTGCTCCAACCGATGCCGATGCCGAAATCGAAACGTCCGTTGCTGGCGTGGTCGACGGCGACCACCTCCTGGGCGAGGACGACCGGGTTGCGCTGGGGAAGAATCAGCACCGCGGTGCCGACCCTCACGCGCTCGGTTGCCGCCGCCGCCACCGTTGCGGCAAACAGCGGATCGTAAACTCCCTGGCGTTTCCCGAAGCCCGGGTCGCCGTCTTCGGTGTAGGGGTACTTCGAGGTGTAGGTCGGAAAGAAGACAACGTGTTCCGGAAACCAGATGGAGACGATTCCGGCCGCCTCGGCGTGGATGGCCACCGACTTGATGTCAGCCATGGTCCGTTGTGGGCGACCGTTGAAGGGAACGACGAGACCGATATTCATCATTCGGGTGAGGCTAGTGCCAGTGCGCCTCAGTCTCTTTGTCCGGTGGCACGGACGTCTCGAGGACCTGAAGATTGGTACCAGCCATTTCCCCTCACTCTGGTCGTGGTGTTACGAAGTTTGGCCCGGCGGCGAAACCAAGGTCAAGGTTCGGATCTTCGTCACCGCAGACCCGAACGGAGTTCGCACCGAGGGTGTGCCCGGTTAGCGGCGTCCGAGGACGTGGTCACCTGCGTGGTAGAGCCGGTTCGGCTTCGGATGGGCGGACGGGGGCGGTTGTCGGGCATCATGGACGGTGATGACCCATGACCCGCAGTCCCGTACCGATTCGGCTGGCTCCGACGATTCGGTCGGTGGCGCCGCCGCCGACAAGAGTTGGCTGCGTAGGCCCCTCACCGACTCGATCGAGATAGCGAGCCACTATGACGGGTGGGCTGCGACCTACGAAACCGATCTCGTCGGAACGTGGCGGTACGAGGCACCGTTCGAGGCCGCCCGCCGCTTGGCCGCCATGGGAGCCTCCTCACCTGTTCTCGACATCGGCTGCGGCATCGGGGTCACCGGTCGGGCTTTGGCCGCAGAGGGCTTCAGCGAGATCGACGGAGTCGACCTCTCGGAGGTTTCGCTTGCTGCAGCGCATGCGACCGGTCACTACCAACATCTTCGGCGTCATGACTTCAACGAAGCCCCCCTTCCGTTTCCGGACGATTCGTATGGTGCCGTCGAATGTGTCGGTGTGCTGAGTTACGCGTGGGAACCCCGCAACCTGGTTCTCGAGATGTGCCGTGTGGTCCGGCCCGGTGGCGCCCTCGTGTTCACCCATCGGACCGATCTTTGGAAAGAACAGAATTTCGAGGAGGTGCTGAACGGTCTTCGTGATGCCGGGCATCTGAGTGACGTTGACTGGAGTGAGCCGATGCCCTATATGCCTGGCAACGAGGACTTCACCGACCAGATCCAGGTCCACTACGTGTCGGGCCGGGTTCGCTGAACGGTCGCGGCGTTACGGACGGCGACCCGGCGACTCGGCCCGGCCAAGCGGCGACGTGACGTTCTTCTCCGTGGCCCCGACAGTCAAGGCCCAGTTCGTGGCCGAGCGCGTTTACCGGGAAGAATGGGCAAATGGAAGTTCGTGGGGATCAGCGGTCCGGATACGTCGATGATGTGGCGGCAGTGTCGGGTGAAGGCGGGATCGTCATTTCGCACATACCTGAAGGGGGCCGCGCATCACCAACCTCGATAATCCTTCTGATCGTGTCTGCGCTCATGTTCAGCACAGGTGGCCTGTTCGTCCGAAGTCTTGATCATCCGCACGCATGGACCACCGTGTTCTGGCGATCAGTCTCGGCTTGTGCAAGCCTCATCGCCCTGATCATCTGGCGGGAGAAGTCCAATGCGGTACACGCGATCCGCACGATGCGCTGGCCCGCTTACAGCGTGGCTGCCGCATTCGCGGCATCGTCGATCGGGATGGTCATCGCGCTTTCGCGAACGAGCGTCGCGATTGTGCTCGTGATCTTCTCGCTCAGTCCGCTTGCCGCCGCGATCATGGCGTGGGTTCTGATCGGCGAGCGCGTTCGCATCCACACCTGGATCGCCATCGCCGTGACCGTTCTCGGCGTCGGCTACATGGTTTCGGGTTCGCGGAGTGGCGCATCGATGACGGGTGCGTTGATCGCACTCGTGATCCCGCTTGCGTTCGGATACGGCACCGTTACGATCCGCCGGCACGCGGAGATTTCGATGGTGCCGGCCATGTTGCTGGCCACGGTGATAAGTGCACTTATTGCTCTCCCTTTTGCCCATCCTTTTGACGTGACCCGTCACGACTTCTTCCTGCTCTTGCTTTTCGGGTCGGCTCAGCTTGGGGTCGGTCTAGCGATCTTCAGTGTGGCGGCTACGGGGGCACCGGCGACTGACGTGGCCCTCCTGTCAATGTTGGAACCGATCATGGGACCTATCTGGGTCTGGGTGTTTCGAAGCGAGTATCCCGGAGTTGCCGCTTTGATAGGCGGCGTGATCGTGTTCATCGCTTTGGCTATCCATACGGTCTATGCCGCTTCTCGTGCTGCTTCTATGCCGCTCCTCGTGCAGGGTCTCCGGCCCTGACGCCCATGACCGCCTGAGTACCGTAGGGGAGGTGGAGACCCGGGAACCGAGGCAGAATGGAAAGCGATGGCAAACACAACCGATTATCAGAACGACACTTCGACGACCGACAAGACCGATCCCGGGTCATGTGCCCATATCGTCGTCACCAAGAATGGTGAGACGGCCACCGCAGCGGTTCTGCGAGCCCGGGTCGAAGGCACGCCACTCACGGCTCTTTGCGGTCACGTGTTCGTGCCGCAGCGTGACCCGAAGAACCTTCCGGTCTGTCCGCCGTGCAAGGAGATCTACGACCTCATGCGGATGATGAACGAAAACCTCCACGAGACACCCAATACCTGACTCCGTGAGCTGAGCCGAATGGCACCTGGGTGCTGAGCCGAATGGCACCTGGGTATGGGTCGTCCGCACCATTTCCCGCTTCTTTACGCCATCTCGGACTCCAGCGAGGGCGACAACCGCCGAAAATCTCAGAATGTTTCTGTCTCGATCAGGCGGGCGAGTCACCGAATTCCTCCGTAACCCACGTCGTCGATTTGTAAAATTCGCCGCCGCAGTTCTGGTCCCGTTGTCACTGGGCCTCGGCGGAGCGGCACTCTCGAGCCCACAGAGTTCGGCGGCCACCAACCCGATCACCGTCGAAAACGCCAATCAGGGAACACCGCTTCCGAGCGTTGACGAGGCGACGGTCGGGCAGATCACAGGGTACGCGTCGACCCAGTCCGTCAATGCCGGTGGCTCGATAGCGCTCCATCTCAGCTCAACAACCGGGCCGGTCGACCTCAAGGTGTTTCGACTCGGTTGGTACGGCGGTGCCAAGGCCCGAAAGATGTTCTCGGTCAACGGTGTCGCCGCTTCAGCTCGCGCCACCCCGGGTCCCGACGCATTCGGCCGGGTCGAAGCTGCGTGGCCCGCTTCCTACAACCTCACGACGGCGGCCAACTGGGCGTCGGGTATCTACGTCGTGGGGCTGTTCAAGGCCGGAGCAGCGGTACCTTCCGGTCTGGTCACCTTCGTTGTACGCAACGACGCGTCGGCTTCATCGTTCATGTACGTCCTGCCGATGGCCACCTACGAGGCATACAACGGTTGGGGCGGAAAAAGCCTCTACGGTTACAACTCGACCGGTGGTATCTCGGCCAGGAAGGTTTCGTTCGACCGTCCTTTCGACAGTGGCGCCGGTGCAGGTCTGCTCTTTGAGGGCGACGCGTACATGGTCAACTTCCTGGAGCAGGAAGGTTACGACGTGGCCTACGCGGCTTCGTCGGATCTGAACGACAACCAAGGTCTCCTGAGCAATCACAGAGCGTTTCTTTCGTCGTTTCACGACGAGTACTGGTCGGCAGGAATGCGCTCGACGCTCGAAAATGCGGTGGCCGCCGGTAAGCACGCCGCCTTCTTCGGGGCGAACAGCATGTATTGGCAGGTCCGGTTCGAAAGCAGTACCGACGGTCGGGCGAGCCGAACAATGGTCGGTTACAAAGACTCGGCGTCCCTCGATCCGGTCCAGGGACCGACGACGACCGGTCGCTGGCGCGACGCTCCGATCAACCGTCCGGAGAACGCCTTCCTCGGGTCACAGTACGAGGGCGATTTCGCCTACGGCAACTCGGTTCCGTGGGTCGTGGCGAATGCCTCGCACTGGATGTACAACGGGACCGGCCTGGCCAACGGCGACCAGATCCCGAAGCTCGTCGGATATGAGTGGGACCGGACGTTTGACAACGGTCAAAGCCCACCGGGTCTGGTGACTCTTTCGCAGTCGGTGCCTCAGGCGGGAGCACTGCAGCAGTCGACCATTCATCAAAAAGGTGGAGCGCTCGTCTTCAACGCGAGCACGATCTACTGGCCGCTCCTTCTCGCAAACGCGAACTGGGGAATCGATTCCCGGGTGCAGACAGTGACGCGCAACCTTCTCAACGCCATGATCGACCCGGCCGGCCCGCCGGTCACCACCCTCCCTCCGACCACCACGGCCGCTCCGAACAACTCCACCACCGTCACCAAGTGGGACTTCGAAGACGGCACGACGCAGGGTTGGACCACGTGGTACGGAAGCGGCACCGTGACGCCCGTCGCAACAGGGGCGCACAGTGGAACGGGTGCCATTCGCGCCACGCCGGGCGGATACGCGGTGCTGGTGAACGCATCCCGCAACCTCACGCCCGGTCAGACGTACAGGTTCAACGCGTATCTGCGCCACGACGTACCCACGTTTGCCTCGGGGCTCGTCCAGTTCTACACGTCGACCGGCACTTCGGCCGCGCCGGACCTCAGCATGGTGGTGGGTTCGGATCCGACCGGCCAATGGAAGATCCTTTCTGCCACGTTTGTGATGCCCTCCACTGCGTCGACGGTCCAGTGGGGTGTCAACGGAGGCGAACAGGTCATGGTGTTCGATGACGCAACTGTCACTACTCCGGTTGTGACGACGTTGTCTCCGACGACTGTTCCGGTTGTGT
>JANMZO010000426.1:0-13636 GCA_031383405.1 Acidimicrobiia bacterium
GACCTGCAGGGCCGAGACAAAGCCCAGACCCTCGAAGCGTTCGGCGAGGAGCAATTCCTGACCTGGCGGCGCAGCTACGACGTTGCGCCTCCGGCCGTGGCCTTCGACTCGCCGCACCACCCGGCCAACGATCCCCGCTACCGGGATCTGGCCCCCGAAGTCCTTCCGGCCACCGAAGCGCTTGCTGACGTGCTCCGTCGCATGCTCCCCTACTGGCAGGATGAAATCGTGCCGGATCTCCGGGCGAACAAGACCGTCCTGGTGGCCGCTCACGGCAACTCGCTCCGGGGTCTTGTGATGCACCTCGACCAGCTGAGTCGCGAGGAGGTCATCGTTCTCAACATTCCGACAGGCATTCCGCTGCATTACGAACTCGACGCGGACCTCAAGCCGATCTCGTCGGCCTACCTCGACCCCGAAGCCGCTCGCATCGCAGCCGAACGAGTCGCCAATCAGGGTAAGAAGTAAGCGCGCATGCGACCTCTCGAAGGTGTGCGGGTTCTCGACCTCACCCGGGTGGTGGCGGGCCCGGTCGTCGGCCGGATCATGAGTGACCTCGGCGCTGACGTCGTCAAGGTCGAGCCACCGGACGAAGACGTCACACGCCTGTGGGGCGCGACCCGACACGGGGTCGCGAGCTTCTACCTTCAGCAGAATGCGGGGAAGCGTAACATCTGCATCGACTTCCGGCATCCCGCAGGCGCCGCCCTCCTGAAGCAGCTGGCGGCGAAGGCCGACGTCGTGGTCGAGAACTATCGCGGTGGTGTGATGGAGCGGCTCGGTATCGGTTGGTCGGCGTTGGTCGAGGTCAATCCGAAGCTTGTGATGTGCTCCATCACCGGATTCGGCCAGGATGGCCCGGAGGCCCAGCGTCAGGCCTACGCTTCGGTGATTCAGACCGAAGCAGGCTGGATCCGCCGCCACGCTGAAGCCGACAAGCGTCCGCCGACCGATCCCATCGTGTCGGTAGCCGACTACAACGCTGGGCTCCATGGCACCATCGCTCTCCTAGCGGCACTCCGACAGGCCGAAAAGACCGGCACCGGGTCGCACATCGACATGGCCATGTTCGACGCGATGGTCTTCACCGACGACTTCATCCACCACGCCATCGACGGTTTCCCGATGCTGAAACTCGGCGGCGAATACTGGCGGTTGGCCGATGGGTCGTACTTCGAGATCGCCGGGCAGTTCCGTTTCGTGTGGGCCCAACTCTCGAAATCAGCCGGACTTCGCGACCCGGGACCATCCGATCCGAAGGTCGAAGACACCGTCGAGGCGAAGGTTCAACGCCGCCGCTTGATCGTGGAGGCGTTCTACCTGTCGCAACCCGACCACAGGGCCGCAGCCGCAGTGACAACGAAGGCCGGCGTTGCGTGGGCCCGGTACAACACGCCGGAAGAGGCTCTGATGACCCCCACGGCGGTGCATCGTGGGGTCGTTGCGCAGGTTGATGATCATGCGGGAGGTACGAGAGGCGTGATCCAAACTCCTTACCGCTTCTCGGCGTTTGAAAGCGGAGTTCGTGGTGGAGCCGCGCACCGTGGTGAACACAACGCAGAAATCCTGCAGGAATGGCTGGGTTCCGACGCCCCACACCTCAACGTTGACGCACTTTTGGCGGCCGGGGTTCTTCAGCAGAACATTTTCGCGCCAGAGGCGCACGTAGAAAGTTAATGTCGGAGGATGGCAGCCCACGAGGACAACGAGCTGATATGGACGAAGAAGCCGTCCCTGCGCGACCCGATCCTCGTTGCGGCCTTCGAAGGGTGGAACGATGCCGGTGAAGCCGCGTCCACCTCGGTTCGCCACCTGATCGACCAGTGGAATGGGAAGGAATTCGCGTCAATCGACCCGGAACTGTTCTTCGATTTCTCGTCCACCCGCCCCGAGGTGCAACTCGTCGACGGTCGGACCCGCAAGATCGAGTGGCCGAGCAACACGTTTTATGCCGCCCCGCTCGGCACGAGTGGGCGCGACGTGATCTTGATGCTCGGCAACGAACCGCAGCTCCGTTGGCGGACCTTCTGCTCGCATATCATCGACGTCGCCCGAACCTGCAAGGTTGAAATGGTGGTCACCCTTGGTTCGCTGCTCGCCGACGTACCACATACGCGCCCGGTTCGCATCACCGGCACGAGCGCGGATCCGGAGATGCTGGAAGAACTTGGGCTTCAGCGGTCGCGGTACGAAGGTGCGACCGGCATCGTCGGTGTGCTGCACGATGCGCTCAGTAGAGCCGGATTCCGTTCCTGCTCGCTCTGGGCGGCGGTACCTCACTATCTTCCCGGTACCCCCAGCCCGAAGGCGGCTCTCGCTCTCCTGGAGCGGGCCTCGACGGTCCTGCAGATCCACATACCAACGCTCAGCATCGAGATCAACGCAGCGCAATACGATCGGCAGGTCGACGAGGTTGTCGAAGCCGATGAGGACATGGTCAGCTACGTGCGCCGACTCGAGATGAGCCACGATGCAGGCGACGACGAAGACGATGATGACCTCGACGACGAGATAGACGAAGTCGAAGAGGCGGTCGTCGATCCACCTTCGCTGCGTGGCGAAAACGGCGAAATCCCCTCCGGTGATGAGCTCGCCGCCGAACTCGAACGGTACCTACGCGACCAGGATTCGCCGTAGCCGAAGCGCCTTTCGAACCTAGTGCACTGAAGCGGAAGTGCGTTGAATGTCGAGGGCGAAGAAATCCCAGTTCACAGGCAGGTTTCGCTGCTTACGACGTTCAAGGTACTTCTGCGAAGGTGCACTACGGCTTTCCGAGTTGTGCGGCGACCCGATTGGCCAGGTCGAGATTCGGTGACATGGGCGATGCCTTTCCCGCAAGGGCCGTCTCCAAATTCTTCGCCACGATCTCCTCGGGGTGATACGGCTCGTCGAGCCCGTTGCCGCCGATGGCCTTCCCATACGCGAAGTCGAGATCTCGAACGCTCGTCTTCCCGAATTTCACAACGGCCGCCGTCGCCGTTACGTTGACCTCCACCAGCACCGGTTTGAGGATCTCACCGAAGTTGGACCCGGTCACCGGGCCGGTTGCAATGATCAGGTTGGTGTAGCGCTTCTGTGCCGCGCCATCGGGCAGGGAAATGCAGAACCTGCCGAAGTCCTCGGTGTCGGGGTTCGTAATTATCCTGCTCCTGATGTCGTTGCCGATCGAGCTGAGGGGAACATTGCACGGCAGGAACCCGACGAGTTTGTACACCGCTGCACGCGACTCGGGATGCGCCCGCGATGCGATGTGCCAGAGCTCGTGGGCCAGGGTGCTGGCGAGGTACTGCGGGCGTGAACCGACTGACGCGAGAAACCGATCGTTCAGAAAAACCGCGTTCGTTCTCGTGTAGGGCGAACCGTCGAAGATGGCACCGTCGTGTTTCGCGATGACCACGTTCGCCGGCAGCTTCAACGCGATCCCCTTGGCTGTGAGCCGCGTGTCGGCATCGGCTAGCGCAGCACCGATAGCCGTCTTCTCCGTCGCGGTGAACTCCCGGGCTGCGGCCCGCAGGCTCAGGTCCATGGCCGACGGGGTGACCTGCTTCGCCGAAACAGCCAGGAGTTGGCGATCGGTCGGGCTCAGCTGCTGCCTGTACGCATCGTTGGCGGTGAGCAACGTGGCGGTCTCGGACGGCGTCGCAAAGGACACGGTCGACTGTTGAAACCTCAGCGTGGTCGGTGGCTTGGCCCAACTCGGCGTGGCTGGATGCGAGACCGCGAAAACCAACGCTGCTCCAATCACCGCTGCCGATCGGATGACTGGTCTGGCCCTGACAAATCTGGCCTTCACCGGTCCGGCCCTCATGTCCCACTCCCGTGCAGCACCGCCGACGACGACCCGAGATCTACGAGTTTGCGTCGAGTCCCCTGTCCAAAGCGCTCAGGAGGATCTCGATGTCACTGTCGGGGATCATGAGAGGCGGGCAGAACGCAATGGTCGAGGGCATGATGGGCCTGGAGATCGCCCCGTGTTTCAGCATCGTCTCGCGAACGGCGACCGGGTTCATCCCCTCAGGAATCGACACGGCCCATACCGCCCCTTCACCCCGGACGTCGGTAACTCGACCCGCTTCGTGCAGATCGTGCAACCCGGCCGAAAGCTTGGCGCCCACATGCTTGGCCCGCTCGACGAGACCTTCCCGCTTGATGATGTTGAGATTCGCTATCGCACCGGCACAGGCCGACGGGTGACCGGAGTAGGTGTAACCGTGGCGCAGCATGAAGTTCGGGTCGGCCTCCAGCGGTTCACGCACCGCCGTGCCCACGAGGACTCCGCCGACGGGGGTGTAGCCCGACGACACGCCCTTCGCAAACGTCACAAGGTCAGGAACGACGCCGTAGTGCTGCGAACCCCACCAGGTACCGAGTCGACCGAATCCGCAGATCACCTCATCCATGATGAGGTACGCACCGTGTTGATCAGCCAGCGCCCGCAAACCCTGGAGGTACCCGGGTGCCGACGGGTGCACCCCACCCGCACCCTGCACGGGTTCGCTGATGATCGCCGCAACGCGTCCGGCGTGGTGCGCGCACGCCGCGCCCAGGGCGTCGAGATCATGTTGGGGCACCTGGACAACATCGCCGAGCATGGTTCCGAACCCGGCCTGGTTGAGCGGGAGGCCGGTGGCGGCGAGGCCGCCGTAGTTCACGCCGTGGTAGCTCTGCTGGCGCGAGATGATCACCGTGCGCTCGGGATGACCGGCCTGCACCTGGGCGATACGGGCAATCTTGAACGCAGTGTCGACGGCCTCTGAGCCGCCCTGGGTAAGAAACACGCGTGAGTTCGGCATGGGAGCGAGCGCCACGAGCTCCATCGAGAGCTCATCGGCCGGGCCGTTGGTCCATCGGTCGAAGGTGTTGTATACCGCCAGGGTGCTCATCTGCTTGTGGACCGCGTCGGCGATTTCCTGGCGGCCGTGACCGACCTGGCAATACCAGAGACTCGCCATGCCGTCGACGTAACGATTGCCCTGATCGTCGAAGATGGCCGCGCCCTCGGCTCGGACGATATTGATGAAATCGCCGGGCTGGGCCGCCGGCTTTGCGAAAGGGTGCAGGAACGGGGGAACAGTCATCGCAGCTCAACACTCATTTCGGTTCACGGTTCATTACGGAGGAGTTCTTGTTTTTCAACAATCATTGCGACGGAACTCCCCAGGTGTACGACTCTTTGTGAAGACGAAGGTACATGAATGTTTCCGTTTCGCGCACGCCCGGAAACACCCGGATGGTCTTGTTCAGCAGTTCGATGAGGTGATCGTCGTCTTCGCACACCACCTCGACGAGCAAGTCGTACGTACCGCCGGCGATGACGACGTACCCGACTTCGGGAACCTTGGTGAGCGCATCGGCCACCGCCGTCGCGTCGCCCGAGACCCGGATGGCGATCATGGCCACCCGTTTGAAGCCGAGGCGCATGGGATCGGTGACGGCGACAATCTGCATGACACCGTCGTCGGTGAGTCGCTGAACCCGTTGGCGGACCGCAGCTTCCGACAAGCCGACCCGTTCGGCAATGGCCGTGTAGCTGCGGCGACCGTCGATCTGAAGCTCAGTGATGATCGCCCGATTGATGTCGTCGAGCGGTTCATGCGCCTGACGCTTGCGACTCTTCACTTCACTGACTCCAGGATTGGCCAGTGGCTTGACCGTTGCGAGTCGTTTGGACCGTTCAGGCATCGAAGTTCCTTGCTTACGAAAGCCATATGCTTTCACTTCTCAGCGTTCTATCAGTGGAAATCGGCAACGGGGCCGGATTCCGGTAGCTGCGAGCGCCCGGTAGCCTGGGTGGATGGTTTCTGTCGCAACGCCGCCAAGGTCGGAAGACGAACTCGCCCACCGAACGACCGTCTCCCCGGGCCACAAGAAACCCCGCCGCCACATCGGGATCTACGTGTTCCTCCCTCCCGCCGTCCTCGCCCTTTCGCTGATCGCAAACGGCGCCTGGCAGTCGACGGCCCGAGGCAACGCGACAGTCGTCGCCCAGAAGGCGCTTGCCAAGGCCATCAAACGTGCGCCGTTCGAAGTGCGACTACCGATGAGCCTCCCCGGTAACTCCGTCATGGTTCGCGTGTTTCTCGACGAGCCCGACTCGGACCAGGGGTTCCAGGCGTACCAGCTCAACGTCTGGTACCGCACGCTCGACGCCACCATCCAAGGCGGTGGCGAAAGCATGCACGTGTGGCAGACCAACGACAAGTTCCTCGCCCGCCGCCTGCGCGACCCGATGCAACTGAAGGGCATTCCTCTGACCATCGGGGGGCAACCCTGGCGGCAGGTCACCGACGACCGGGTCGAGTCGCAGGTCGTAACAACATTCAGTCACCGGTTTGATGATGGGATAACCATGACTGTCGACTCGAAAGACCCCGACCTGGCGAGGCGGATCATCGAAAAGCTGAAAATTGTCCCGGTCGGGTGACCGGTACTGACCGCTTGCCTGAAGGACAGGGCCCCCGCGTTGCTCGTATCCTCCGCCATCTGGCTCATCAGTCCGCAACTGGTCGTCGCGCTCGACGACCGCTTCGGTGAGCCCACCGACACCTACGTCAACGGCTCCCAGGTGTGGTTGCGCGACGACGGCCCCGACGGCCTGACCATCGAGTGGAGGCTTCATCCGGTCGCGGGCTACGTCAGGCCGAAGGGTGTGCCGACGAGTGACGTCTTCGGCCGCGTCGCCCTCGCCCTTGCCCTCGCCCAAGACGGTGCCCATCCGGCGGAACCTTCGACCCTGTGGGACGGGCTCGAAGCGTTCCCGGCGTTCTACGACGAGATCCCGGTCGATGTCCTGCGGGAGGTCGTCGTTCGCACGCTGGGAATCGAGCCGTCGGCCGTAGGTGAGGTCGACCATGAGAAGATCGGCGATGCCTGGGAGCGCGACGCAGGTCGTCGTTCGGTGATCGACGATCTCCGTCAGCAACTCGGCGCGTAGGCGAGCCCGGTGAGCGATTCGTCGGGCACCGCGTGCAGGCGGAAGCCGAACGGTCGAGTCAGGATAGGAGCCCCTCGGGAAATGGACATCGGGCGGGCGACCACGACCTAACCTCATGTCCCTGTGGTAGCCCTGACCGAGAGCCTCGAACCGACACACCGACCCGACCGCCTGGTCGTCGTCGGCGCCGCGGCCGGCATCGGTCGTTGGCTGGGCGATCACGTTCTGGCGAAACGTGCCTGGCGCGAGATCACGCTGATCGACGCTTCCGACGCCGTGCTCAGCTTCCCGCATTCCTATGGCGACTCGGCCGTTCGGACCAGGACAACCGGCGCGCCATCATCGGAGGTCGTTCGCCGGCTCGAACAACGCGGAACCGTATGTGTACTTGGTGTACCGCTCACCAATCTCGGCCCCGTATGCGAGTGGCTTCTGCCCCTCCTCCACAGCGAGACGACGCTTGTTGACCTTTCCCATGACCGCGTTCACTCGGGTGACACCATCAGGTCCATCCGGCCCGATGTGACGCTGGTCGGCCTCCACTGCCTGTTCGGCATCACGGCGGAGAGCGCGGAGGGCCAGATTTTCGCGTTGTGCCCCGACCCCGCCCAGCCGCGCGCGCATGAGTGGCTGAGGAGGGTTCTGGAGTCCGAAGGCGGAACGGTCAATGAACTGAGCGCCGAACGCCACGACGAGGTCATGCGATACGTGCAGACCGCGTCGCACCAGGCCCTGCTTACGTTCGCCTCGGCCATTGCCAACTCCGGTCTCGACCTGGAGCGGGATCTCTGGGCCAACCGGACCCCCGTTTTCGAGCTGCTGCTTGCCCTTGCGTCGCGCGTGCTCGCTCCGGGCCAGGAAACGACCACGGCATCGATACAGCGCGCCGACACGGAATCCGTCGTGGCGAAGAAGCTGAACGCGGCCAGGCTGGCTCTCGCTACGGCCCAGGGTGGTGGCGACGAATCACTGATCGCCTACCTCGACGAGATCCGTTCGCCGTTCCCCGGAGCACTCTTCAGCAAGATCCAGCAGGCCGGAGCGCTTGCGACAAGTGCGGTGCAGTCGACGCGGGCCCGGTTGGCCCAACAACGCCGCACCGGGGAATTGATCGGCGTGCGGTCGGTTGTGGGCAACGACCGGTTACACGTCGGGCGCGTGATCGCGTCGACACCGACAGGATTCACATTGGAGAATCTGCTGGTCGGGCAGAAGGGTCGGGGCGCACTTCTCGTCAATGATCTCGCAACCGCCAACGCGAAGGCGCTGGGCATCGGCGGAAAGCCTTCGCGGGTTGAGTTCAGCCTGAGCCGGGTGCAGCTGCTATCCGCCGCTGAACTTGAATCGACGCTCGACGAACACCTCGCCACCGTGCAGCGCGGTTGCAAGTTCCTTATCCCCGAATCGATCAGCGGCGAGTCGGCCGCCCGGGTGGTCGAGAGTGTTCCCCATGTCGTGGATGCCGCGCTGCTGTCCGCGGAGGTTCGGCTCGGTCAACGCGAGTGCGTTGTCCGATTCCGGAGCAGGATCGACCGAAACCTCACCGAGGTCGAGCGAGCAATCCAGCAGCGCATCGATGACGTGTTCGTCTGGCCTGACGGGGTCGTGCTCCCCCTGACCCAGCGTCTGCGGAAGCCAGCCCTTCGACTCGGCTTTCTCGGTCCGTCCGGTACCTTCTCCGACATTGCCGTTCGGCAGCTTGCCCGTCTCATCGGCGCGCCCGACTCCGACCGTCTGGAGTACCCGACCTTCCCGGAGATCGTGCGGGCACTTGAGACGCAGCAGGTGGATCTCGTCGTGCTCCCGATCACGAACTCTTCGAGCGGCCTGGTCGATCTTGCCGCTGGCGTGCTGCTCGACGCGCAACCATCGGTCGTAGCGGGCGGCGTCGTCGACGTACCGGTCCGATTCGACGCCTACGTTGCGCACGGCACGGAGTTCACGCCGGGGGGCGAAGTTCTGAGCCATCCGCAGGGGTTCCGCCAATGCTCGGCGTTCATAACTGCGAACCAGTTGACCGAGGTGACGTGCTCGTCGACCGCCGTGGCCTGCGCCCGGGTGAAGGAGACCGGGCGGGGCGTCGCGCTTGCCGCAGCCGGTCTGGCTGATGAACTCGGCCTCTCACTCGCAAGAGCCAGCGTTGGAAATCTTGCCGGCGCGCTGACCCGCTTTCTCGTACTCGGGCTCGACGGTTCATTTGACCCCCCACCAAGGGCCGACGCGATATTGCGCGCCGTCTGGATCGGGGCCGGATCGTTGGTACCGCTTCTCGGCACCCGCGAAGGCGGACGCTTCGACGAGGTCCTTCAGGGGCCGAGCGGCCGGTCGCTGCTGGTGTCCACCGTCATGCCGGATCCCGGGAAGAGCCCCGACGGTGCGCGGCTCGTCGGCGTGATTCCGTGGTCCCCGCGCACCCCGTTGGTCGTTGTATAGATTCCGTATTGCCAGCTCAGGAGCTTGGCGTTGGCGGAAGCGGCAAGAAAGAACGAGGCTATGAGGATGCCCCGTACCGCATGGTTCCATTGTTTCTCCGGAGTGGCCGGCGATATGGCCTTCGGTGCGTTACTCGACGCAGGAGCCGATGTCGACGCGGTGAAGGTAATTATCCAGCAACTTCCGGTCAGCGGGTGGGAGTTGATCATCACCCCCACGACCAAAGTCGGTCTGGGCGCCACCCAGGTCCGGGTCCGTAACCCCGATGGCGACAACGTAGTGCGCACCTACTCACACATCACCGGCCTGCTCGAAGAGGCCAGACTGCCGGAGCGGGTGCTGTCAAGAGCCCAGGCGACCTTTGCCGCCCTGGCCGAAGCGCAGGGCCACGTCCGCAATCAGCCGGAGCGGTTGCTTTTTCAGGAAATCGGGGATCTCGCTTCGATCATCGAAATCCTCGGCGTGTGTGCGGCCCTCGAAGTTCTCGACGTCGACGAAGTCCATGCCAGCCCGGTGGCCCAGGGTATGGGCCTGATCCCCGGAGAGAACGGACTCCAACCAAACCCTTCACCGATTGTCGTCGCCCTCCTCGCGGCCCGAGGCATTCCCAGCTTCGGACTCGACATTCCGCAAGAACTCACCACACCCACGGGCGCGGCATTGCTTCGGGCGCTCTGTGATGACTTCGGCCCCCTTCCCGACATGCGGGTGTCGGCGACCGGCTATGGCGCGGGGAGTCGCGACATAAACGGCATGCCCAACGTGTTGCAGGTGGTGATCGGGGAAAGCTCCACAATTGCGAAGGTCTCCGAACCGATGGTGCTCCTCGAAGCCAACGTCGACGACGCGGCCGGCGATATTCTCGCCCACTGCGTCTCGTCGCTGCTCGACGCGGGAGCCGCTGATGCATGGCTGACGCCCATCATCTTGAAGCGCGGCCTCATGGCGTACACCGTGTCAGCTCTGGTCAACCCGGCCCTCGTCGACCATCTCCGGATGCTGCTCACCACCGAAACGGGTTCGCTGGTGGTTCGCATGACAAACATCGACCGGTGGGCATCGACCAGGTCGACCGGTGAGGTGGAGGTCGAAGGGTTCCCCGTGCGGGTCAAGGTCGGTCGGGGCCGCACCCGGGCTGAACTCGACGATGCCTCCAAGGTCGCCACGCGGACCGGACTTCCCCTCCGAGATGTGCTCGCGCGGGCCGAAGCCGCGTGGCGCAAAGCCCAGGAGCAGCGTCAGTACCACCCGTCGAACGAACGCGAAAGCTGATATCGCGCTGCGGTGCAACATGAGGTCGGGCTCAGCCCGAGAGTCCGAGCGCGGTCGCTAGAACGTAGCTATAGCTACGCGATGTTCCGTCGGGTTCAGTCCGAAGACGGGAGCGGCTTGGCGCCCTTGACCTGCAGAAGGGTCTCACCCACCGAAAGGGACCCTGCTCCGGGCTTGGTGCAGAGAACTTCGAGGCCGAGGTCCTCGTCGGCGAAACGCTTGCCCATCAACGTGCCGTCTCCGAAACCGTCGGCGACGGCGACCCGGTCGCCGGCCTTGCCCATCTCCGCCATCGCATGACCGCCGCAGCGGATGTCGAGGTCACCCGATCCGCGAACGACGATGACGTTGGTGTCGCAAGCCGTGCTTGCGAGTCGCATTCCTGGTTTGATCTGCATCCCTTTGAATCTACCTTGCGAAGCGCCCGCCGTCCCAGACGACATCGAGCTCTCCACTCGCCGGTAGGGTTTCTCTGTGGCCAACGGTCGGTTCGCTCCCAGCCCCACGGGAGACCTGCATCTCGGAAATCTCCGCACGGCCCTGGTGGCATGGCTGTTCGCGAGGTCTTCGGGCGGGTCGTTCCTCGTGCGGATGGAAGACCTTGATCCGGTGACATCATCGAAAGAAAAGGCTGCGGCGCAACTTGTCGACCTCGCCGCAATCGGGCTCGATTGGGACGGCGAGGTCGTGATCCAGTCCGAGCGATTCGACCTCTACGCCAGAGCCCTCGACCGGTTGACTTCCGACAACCTGACCTACCCCTGCTTCTGCACCCGTCGCGAAATTGCCGAAGCACTCTCCGCGCCGCACGGAGCCAGCCCCGGGCGCTACCCCGGAACGTGTCGAAGTCTTTCAGTCGACGAAGCGGAGGATCGGGTCAGGTCGGGCCAGAGGTTTGCACTGCGCCTTCGATCGGCGCGTGATCCGATCTCTTTCGTCGACCGGATCGCCGGGCCGTATGAGGGCGTTCCCGACGACGTGGTCCTCCGTCGCAACGATGGTATGCCCGCGTACAATCTCGCGGTGGTGGTCGATGACGAACTACAGGGCGTCGAAGAAATCGTCCGCGCTGACGACCTGCTTAAATCAACCCCCAGCCAGATGGCATTGGGTGCCATGCTCGGGTTCAGGACACAGAGCTATGCACACATATCTTTAGCACTCGGGCCGACCGGGCAGCGTCTGGCCAAGCGCGACGGCGCCGTGACGCTCGGCGACTTGCGCAAGGCAGGCCGCAGCGCCTCGGAGGTTCTCGGTATCCTCGCAGCCAGCCTGAACCTCACCCGCGACGGAGAACCCGTAACACCCGGACTGCTTCTGGACCGCTTCGAACCCGACAAGCTTTCCCGCGGACCCTGGACCGTCCCCGGGCACATCCGCGCTGCTCGCGCGTGAGCGCGCTGTCGGTCCGGCCTACTCGCTGGTAGGGCCGGTAAACCTCGGAGCGCGTTTTTCCCGGTGGGAGGCGAGGCCTTCGGCAGCGTCGGGGCCGCCGAAGCCGTAGAACTCGAGAGCGAGCGACGCGTCGAAGGCCGGCTGGAACTGGCGGTACCAGTGGTTGAGGGAGTGCTTCGTCCAGCGGATCGCCGCTTGGGCTCCGTTGGCGAGGTTGCGGGCGACTTCCATGGCCCGTTCGAGAACCTTGTCGTCGTCGACGCAGATCGAAACGAGGCCGATGCGCTCGGCCTCTTCGCCGCTCAGTGCGTCGCAGGTGAGGAGGTAGTACTTCGCCTTAGCCATCCCACACAGCAACGGCCAGCAAATGGCCGCATGGTCACCCGCCGCAACCCCAAGGCGCGTATGACCATCAATTATTTTCGCGTTTCGACCAACGACGGACACGTCGGCGAGCATCCCCGCTACAAGTCCGGCACCGACCGCAGGACCGTGCATGGCCGAAACGATTGGTTTGGAACAGTTGATGACGTTCATGACCAGGTCGCGCGCTTCTCGCATCACGCGGGTGCGGGCGGCGTAGTCGTTGGTGAGCTCGTCGAGAAGATCAAAGCTTCCTCCGGAGGAGAACCCTTTACCAGCGCCGGAGATCACGGCGACGCGGGTGTCGGGATCGCGGTCGACGACGGTCCAGATGTCGGCCAGATCAAGGTGACCTTGCGGGCTGACCGAGTTGAGGCCTGGTCCGTCGAGAACGATGTGGAGTATCCCGTCCTCGGGACGCTCGCAGCGAAGCGTCGGGAACCGGTCATAGAGCGAGGTCATGCGAAGGCCCTAGGTCTTCGACTTCGCCGGATCGGTCCAGCACGTCGCAAGCAGCAGAGCCGCGCCGCCGAGCCCACCGACCAACGTCACGATGAGACCCTTCCAGTCGTTGAACAGGGTGAGGTCCACTGCGTTGTCGAGGGAGAACCGACCGGGGCCGACCGTGCCCAGTAGAACGGCGACCGTGGAGATCATGGCGACATATTCCCAGCCTTGGCCGGGTAGGTAGATAAAGAAACCCCGCTTCCGATGCTCGATCCAGAATGCCACCACCATCACACCCAGGAGGCCAGCGGCACCGAGCGATGTGAACAGCCCGAGGATCAGCAGCACCCCGGACCCCAACTCTGTGATCGAGGCCATCCACGCCTGAACGAGGGGTGGCCGCATGCCCATGCTGGCGAACCACTTTGCCGTGCCCTGGATCTTGTTCGGCCACACGTGCGCATAGCCGTGACGCAGGATCATGTAACCGGCGAATACGCGAACGAGAAGAAGTGCCGCGTCGAGGCGGTCGGCCGCTGCCACTGCGATCACGGGCGCACCACCGTTCCGGCCAGAACACCGGTGTGCTCACCGTGCTCCATGAACACCTGACCGTTGACGACCGTCTGCGCGTAGCCTGAGCTGCCCTGCACATACCGACCCGCACCGTTCGGAAAATCATGTGTGTACGTAGGAATTGGCAACTGCAGATCCTCCAGGGCAAAGACGTTGATGTCGGCGAACGAACCGACGGAGAGACGGCCACGGTCACGGATCCCGAACAGGTCGGCC
>JANMZO010000448.1:0-10299 GCA_031383405.1 Acidimicrobiia bacterium
GGATCGTCGCTATGTCGTGGTCGAGGTGGGCGGTGTCATTGAATCGGCGAAGCGCCCAGATCGGGCCGAGTACGACAATCGTGTGCAACGAGCAGTTGTCGGACCCGCCGAAAGCCCGGGAATGGCTCCCGACGGAATGGGCCACGAGCGCGCCGATGACCCCGCCGTGTACCACGCACAGCACCTGCTGATCAGGGCGACGTTCGTGGATTCTCTGGATCGCCCCCACACAGCGCTCCCGGAGTTGCTCACTCGTCTCGGCCCCAGGTATGTGACCCCATTCACCGGTGTCCAGCACCTTTTGCCACGTGGGGTGACCAGCCGCGGCATGTCCGCGTACATGTCCGCCTTCCCATTCACCCAGGTAGATTTCGCGTAGATCCCGCTCCACCGTGGCGGTCAAGCCGCTCCGGGCCAGAAATGGCGCTGCGGTTTGGGCTGTACGACGGAGGCTCGTGACGTAGACGGCGTCAAACCTCTCCGCGGCCAGACGTCGACCGGTGAGCTCCGCCTGCCGGACCCCTTCAATGTCGAGTTCCGGGTCGCCGTGGCCTTCAAAAAGTGGAAACGGGTGCCCCGGCCGAAAGGGCCCGCTGGCACCGTGGCGCAGCAGGATGATCTCTGTGGCCCCGACCGGAGGCGCGTAACGGGTCTGACGGTGCGAGGAGAGATCGAGAGCAGCCGGTGTTTCTGACATGGAACCATCATGGCCCACGGGCGGAAACTCTCCGTGCCCCTACGTTTCGGACCCCGAGCGCACCTGTGACCGGACGTGGTAACCGGGGAAATGTCCGGCTGGCGTTGTTTCAGCCGGTACGTTCTACTCAATGACCGGCCGAACCCCACGCTCGTTTTTGGAGTTGATGACGCTCGAGCGCGTTGCCACCGACTTCTTTATCGGGCAGACTCCCCAGTATCCGTGGGGTCGGGTGTTCGGAGGGCAGGTCGTCGCCCAGGCGCTTGCCGCAGCGACAGCCACCGTCGAGAAGAACCACCGGGTGCACTCCCTGCACGCGTACTTCGTGCTTGGCGGCACCCCGGGCGAACAGATCCTCTATGAGGTCGACCGTCTGCGGGAAGGTCGATCCTTCACGACGCGCCGGGTGGTGGCCCGTCAGTCCGGCGGCGCAATCCTCAATCTCGATGCCAGCTTTCAGGCCGATGAAGGCGACTTCGATATCCAGGAAGCCGGTCTGCCTGACGGCGTTGCCATGCCTGACGAGATCGAGCCGGTCCAGTGGGGCGCGATGGCCGAGGTCCGGGAGATCACCTCGACCAAGGGCATCGCCCGCTCGCAGGTCTGGATGCGGGTGGCCGAGGAACTCGGCGACAACGCCGGTCTGCATTCGTGCGCGCTGGCGTACATGTCGGACCACAATCCAATGGACGCGATGATCTTGAGTCACCCTCAGGGACAGGCGTGGGATCAGATGATGACCGCCAGCCTGGACCACGCAATCTGGTTTCACCGGCCGATCGATGCCACGAAGTGGGTCCTTTTCGACATGCGGGGGCACGGCCTTGTGAACGCCCGCGGGATGTCTACCGGTGCCGCGTACAACGAGTCCGGTATCCATCTGGCGACGATCGCCCAGGAAGGGCTCGTCCGTTCTCCCCGCCCAAAGCCCGCGACCTAGCACAGCCGCGCCCGGCCACGGGATCTGCTGACTCAGCGACCACACGACAGAATCGAGATCGCCTTGCCCGCCTCCGCTCCATCGGCCCCCGTCCAACTCCTGGTCCACAACGCCCGGTCCCTCGCCACGATGGACACGTCGAGGCGGGAGATCCCCGGCGGTTGGGTGGCGATCGACGGCGGTTTCGTCGTCGGAATTGGCGGTCCCACTGATCCCCGACCGACCGCCGAACAGTCGATCGACGCCCTGGATTGCCTCGTGACACCAGGGCTCATCAACACGCACCATCACATCTTCCAAAACCTTACGCGCGCATACGGTCCCATGACCAGCGCCCCCCTTTTCGGCTGGCTCAAGTCGCTCTACCCACTGTGGCAGCACATCGACGAGGAGGCGGTGTACGAATCGGCCTGGGTCGGCCTGGCTGAGCTGGCTTTGGGCGGGTGCACGACCAGCACCGACCATCTGTATGTACATCCCGTCGGTGGCGGGGATCTGCTGAGCGCTGAGATCAACGCTGCGAGAGAACTCGGGTTTCGCTTCCATCCCACCTACGGCTCCATGAGCCTCTCGGAGAAGGACGGCGGGCTCCCACCCGACTCCGTGGTGCGGGATGACGACGAGATCCTCGCCGAGTCGAAGCGTCACGTGGCGCGCCACCACGACCGGGCTCACGGTGCCATGGTGCGAATTGCGCTTGCCCCCTGCTCGCCGTTCTCGGTCAGCCAGGAGCTCATGGTCCGCACCGCCGACCTCGCGGAACAGCTCGACGTGCGCCTTCATACGCACCTGGCGGAAAACGCCGAGGACGACGACTACTCCATGGCGACGTTCGGACGACGTTGCATTGAGCAGTTCGAAGAAGTGGGATGGGCGACGCCGCGCTCCTGGGTCGCACATTGTGTGATGCCCAATGCCGATGAAATCAAGCGATTGGGAGCGGCGCGCGTCGGGGTCGCCCACTGCCCGAGTTCGAACATGATCCTCGCATCCGGTCTCGCCCCGGTGGTTGATCTCCGAGCCGCCGGGTCGCCGGTTGGGCTCGGCTGCGACGGATCGTCGTCGGCCGACTCCGCCAGTCTCTGGCAGGAGGCCCGGTTGGCGATGCTGTCGGGAAAACTCCGCAGCGGCGCCGATCGCATGAACGCTCGCATGGCGTTGGAGATCGCTACGCGGGGCGGTGCCGCCTGTCTCGGCCGTGAAGGCGAACTGGGCGAACTGTCGGTGGGTGCAGTCGGCGACGTGGCGATCTGGGACCTGACCGGTCCACTCTATTCGGGGGCCCTCAGCGACCCGGTCGAAGCCTGGCTGCGGTGCGGACCGACCTCGGCCCGCCAGACAATCGTGGCGGGTCGGGTCCTCGTCGATGCGGGTCGCCTCACGCACGGGGAGCTCGACGGCCACGTGGCCTCCCACAACCGCATCGCCCGAAGATTGCAACAGCTCGACTGAACGCCGGCGAGATCAGCTGGCGCGCGCCGCAATCCGGAATCACGAGGCCCGAGAGACCCGAAAGGCCGGATCTATTACGGGTGTTGCGCCTCGTACGGACAGGCCCGCCCAACCGAATCGGCTCGAAATGTCAATAGGTCCAGCCTCGTCGCACGTCTGCCGCCAGTAGCCGACCGAACTGCAGGCCCGGAAAATGCGCCGCCGCCACCGGAACCTCGGAGCCTTCCAGCTCGCGGGCCAGCGCGGTACGTGTCTGCAGCGCGAGCTTCGGGTCGATATCGAACACGGCCTCCCAATCATCCTCAATCAGTTCGATGGGGCAGTGAACGGCGTCGCCCAGCAGCATCGCCCGCTCGTCGCCGCTGCTCACCACCATGATGGTTGACCCCGGGGTGTGACCGGGGGCTCCCTGCACGTCGAGCCCCGGAAACAGCGTCGAATCGTGTTCCCAGAACTCCATGCGATCGGTCAGTGGACGCAGCTTTTCAGCGGCGCGGGGGTCTTCGCCGTTGACAAAGTGAGCCCAGTCGGCACGGTGACACCTGGGAGTGGCGTTCGCGAATACGATCTGGCCCTGCTGAGTCGCCCAACCCACGTGGTCGAAATGAAGATGGGTGAACAAGATGTCCGTGACGTCGTCCGGGGCCACCCCGTGCGCGGCGAGCGATTCGAGGAAGGCGCCGCCCTCATACGGTGGTTTGCTGATCGGCCCCAGACCACAATCGATCACCACGACCTTGGACCCGAGTCGGACCAGGAAGCCGCCAAGGGCCAACTCGAGTCGACCTTCGTTGTCGAGAAACTTCGCGTGGGGTGCCCACGGGTCGGAGTCGGTGCCCGCGTACCGGAGCATCTCTTTGGCCGGGATCCTCGCTACACCATCGTAAATCGGAAGAATGTCGAGTGAGCCGATGCGCATCACGACACTCTACGGGGGCCACGAACATCCCGCTCGGGCTGGGTTCGGAGCTCACAACATTCAGCGTCAGCTTGGCAGCGGATCGGCGGCCCAACGATCGATATGCGCGCAGAAGTCTTCAATCTGCTGCCCGGTCACTTCGAGTGAGAGCGCGATCATGCCGCGCCGGGCGATGTAGAAACCCGAGTCGAGGCAGGAGTGGAACAGGAGTTCCATCCAGGCGTCGCTACCCATCGCGAAGTTCATCATCGAGCCACGTCCGCGAACGGAGAAGGGCTGACTGCGCGCGGCGAACAGATCGTTGAGTCGTTCACGGAGCTGATCGCCCCGCTCATTGAGCGCGATCAATGCCGCCGGTGTCACCACGTGCTTCAACGCAGCCACACCCGCCGCCATCGAGATCACGTTGTTGTTGAAGGTGCCGGCCTGGGTCAGTACCCCTCCCGAGTCGGGATCGAAGGCTTCCATGACCGACAACTCGCCACCGAATGCGCCAAACGACATTCCCCCGCCCAGGTACTTGCCGAGCGTGGTCATGTCGGGCCGCACTCCCCACAATTCCTGTGCTCCACCCGGGCTCAGCCGCGAAGTCATCACTTCGTCGAAGATGAGCAGTGCGCCGTGTTCTGAGCAGAGCCGCCGCAGGGCCGATACGAATTCCCCGGTCGCCGGTACGCACCCGCCTGATCCCTGCACCAACTCAACGGCTACCGCTGCCGTGTCGCGTCCAATCGACGCGAACGACAACTCCAGCGCTGGCACGTCGTTGAACGGAAGCACGACGAATTCATGCGGCACATTCAATGGGCTGCCTCCGTGGCCGAAAGACAGGACGCCGCCGTGGTAACCGTTGTCGAACACGACGATCTTCGAACGGCCCGTCACATGCTTGGCCGTTCCGAAGGCCATCAGGTTGGCTTCGGTGCCCGAGTTCGTGAAGCGCATCCGTTCCATCGAGGGAAACCGGGCCTGGATCAGCTGCGCCAACTCGATTTCGGATTCGTGGGTGGCACCGATCGACCATCCGTTGTCGAGCCGTTCGACGATCGCATCTCGAACGGCCTTCGGCGAGTGTCCGAGTAGGCCGGCGGTGTAGTTGCCCAGGAGGTCGACGTACGTGTGGCCGTCGACATCGGTGACCTGCGAACCGGCTGCTGTCGACACGCGGAACGGGTACGGCCGGAAATGCAGCACCGTTCGGGTGTTGCCGCCCGGCATCACGGCCAACGCCGCCTTGTGCATCTGGGCGCTCAGCGGCCGGCGATCGGTGTAACGATCGTGTGCTGTCGCAATCGCGGAGTCCAAGTCTGCTTTGGTAAAGGCATCAGGGGAGTTCATGTAGTGATCATGGCCGTTGAACGCGTCGACGGCGAGCCCGCATTCGTCCAAAACATCCCGAGTCGGTAGGGTTGGCGCTCGATGAATACGCCTCCCCACCTCCATATCGAACGTACAGGCTCCGGAAATGGGCCAGCCGTGATCGCCTCGCACGGTGTCGGGAGCGACACCACCGTTTGGGCGGCGCTCGGGCCCGTGGTGGCTGCGCACCGGCGGTTCATCTCCTGGGACCAGCCGGGCCACGGTTCATCCGGGAAAGCTGACGCAGATGCCTACGGCCCGTCGTTGGCGTACGCCTCGTTGAGCCGGGTGACGGACCCGGAAGCGCCGGTCATCCTCCTCGGGCACTCGCTCGGCGGCTATCTCTCATGCCGCTATACGATCGACCACCCTGAGCGGGTGAAGGCGTTGATCCTGATTGCGACCGGGCCCGGTTTCCGGTCGCCCGACGCAATGGAGAAGTGGAATGCCGAGGTGCGTAGGGGTGCGGAAAAGAAAGGGCGTCCGGAAACACTCGTCGGTCTCCATGAGGACTCCTTTGTAATGGACCATCTCACCGACATCACGTGTCCGGCGCTCGTTTTCGTCGGGGTCAACGACGCCGCGTTCTTCGGGGCCACCGACTACATCGAACGCAAGGTACCGGGTATCGAGCGCATCACCGTCCCCGACGCTGGCCATATGGTCCCGGCGACGCATGGCGAGCTTCTAGGTGCACATATCAATGATTTCCTCACGAAGGCAGGTCACCGTGCACAGCCGGTGCGTCGAGACGACCTGCGATCGTCGAGGTCAAACGCTGCTCCGCCGTTCGGATCGCCCAGCACCATCGGGGCTGCAGCGGTCAGCGTTGACCGACCCAGAGCGTGAACCGGCAGACCGCAAGGAACCCGAGGCCCTCGTAGACCCCGCGGCCAGGATCGCTGGACACGAGCGCCGCCGGCAGCTCGGGGGCGGCGAGCGCGGCCGCTGCGGTGAGAGCGGCGCCGTAGCCACGCCCGCGTACCTCAGAGCGCGTCGACACCGCCTCGACAGCGACGACACGCTCGCCGACGAACGCTCCGGCGGTGGCGACAGACTCGCCGTCGAGGTAGCCGACGAGCAGCCTCCACGCCGAGTCGAGCAGTCCGTCGCAGAACAGGCGGGCATGCATCCCGAACGGGGCGACCTCAGGTGCCGGATACGCCTCGACGATCGTGCGCTCGAAGTCGGCCAGCACTGCGGGTGTGCGAACCTCTACGAGTTGCAGCCCGCCGACCATCGGGGCCGTCCCACCGGCTGGGCGGACCATGAACGGCGGGTGCCCGCCGAGACCGAAGCCGTGCGGGAAGAGATCCGGCGTCGGGAACGGCGAGAACAGTAGGTAGGCGCCACCGTCGCCGGCACCAAAGAAATGGGCGAGCTCGTCGCATAGGGCGGCCGTCTCGTGCTCGGCGAGCGGGCGCGTGAGATGCGCCTGGTTGCCGAATGGCGACGCCGATCCGGCGTCGGCCATGTGCAGTCCCAAACCCTCGACGGTGTGCGTGCGCCCGCCCGTCGCAGTGGCGACGGCGGCGTACCCGGCGGCTACCGTGCGGACGTAATCGAGCAGCAGGTTGTCACCGGCGGGAGTAGTCGGACGGGCGCCGTTCTCCAGCAGTTCGTGCGCAGTCCCGGTCGGGATGGACTCGGCTCGGAGGTGGTCGTCGGGAATGATGGTGTCAATGCTCATGCCTTCCGAGCGCCAGCTCACGGCTGGCAATGCCAGTCGACCGGCAGCTCGGGCACGTACGCGCAGAACCGTCCAGTCCGGACCGAGTGCCGGAGATGGTGCCCGAGCGGTGGCAGCTCACGCTCGATGCGCGAGATCGCTTCGCGCAGCCGTATGCCGACAGCCTTGCGGGCTCGCTCGGCGTCGCTGTGTTGCGGCCGCGCCTTGCCGTACAGGCCGAGCGCCCCCGCGAGCTCGGCAAGGATCGCGGCCCGCTCGTCGTCGAGCTTCGCCGCCCGTGCGTCGTCGTGGTTCGCCTCGGCCTCCTCGATGTCCTCGGTGAGGTCTCGGATGCGCTGCTCGTAGGCAGCGCGGGCGGCGGCGTCGATGGCCGGCCCGAGATCTCCCGTCCCACCGAGTGCGGCACGCGATTCGAAGTCGAGCTTTGTGGTTGTCGGTGACCGGCCCTCCGCCACCGCGACCAGGTCGAGGACATGCAGCTCTCGTCCCGGCCGGCTCAGGAGCATCGCAAGGTCGCCCATCCCCTTCGTGTGACGAAGGTACGCGCTCATACCATCGAAGCGGATCAGCCATACGTCGCCCTCGCGCAAGAACGCCGCACGCCCGCCGCCGTCGACATCATCCGTTCCCGCAACGCTGCCCTGCCTCTCATCGGGACGTCTGAGCGCGGCAAGCTCGGTCTCGACTTGGCGGAGCAGCAAGCGAGCGTCCGATCGCCGCAATATCAGCGCTGCCCTGTCGTACCAGCGGACCGCGTCGGCGATGTCGCCGCGGGCGGCGGCGATGCGCGCCAACACGGTCGCTATCGGGCCGTAGCAGACGGCCGCCGTGCCGTCGAGCACGAAGCGATCCGCGAACGGCAGCGCCTCGCGGTACACCGTGTCCATTTCCGCCCGGTCGCGAACGAACGCCGCACCGTTGCCGCGCAGCGACAGCGACAGCAAGTACAGGCTGTCGTCCACGGGGATCGCGACGTCTCCGGCACGCGCCAGCGCCCTGCGCACGGCCTCCTCCGATACGCCGTACCCCACACCAAAGAGCGGAAGCACGTCGAGACCGCGTGCCGCCTCCGGATGGTCCCGGTTCATCTTGTCGATCTGTTCCAGGAACGAATCGCCGCCCCGCTCCCGATCGATCACCGGCAGGAGCGCACCGTCCGCCAACATCTGCGCATTCGCGCTGCGGGCGCGATGCCCGAGCTCGGCAGCCTCGCGCGCCAGCGCGTCCGCCTCGTCGAGGTCCCCGTGCAGCAATGCCAGCATGCCTTCGGTGAGACGGGCATACCAGCAGAAGTGCGGCTGGCGTAGCGAGTCTGCCAGCGCCGCGAAGGCGCGGATGTGGCGACTCGCGACCGTCAGGTCGGCGCGCTCCATGTGGGCGACAACGAGCAGCCGGCGGGCGAGAAGCTCGAGCTCGGGATCGCCCGTCCGCCGGGCCGCCGAGAGCATCTCGGACGCCGCCTCGGCGCGCGTCGCCAGGTCGGCCGGGCCAGCGTGCGCGTCGCACCACGCGGCCAAGGAATACGCGAGCGCGGCATCATCCCCCAGTCGCCGGGCCATCGCGACGGCGACGTCCGCGAGCGCAGCACGATGCTCGTGGCTCGAATGCAACGTCGACGCGACGGACAGGCGGGCCATCAGCACCGCCCGCGTCGGCGAGTCCCCAGAGTCGAGCGCTTCGAGCCCGTCAAGTGCTTCGCGCAGCAGGGCGAGCTGGTCGGCGTCGAGCAGTCTTACCTCGAACCCGCCGCCAAGCGTGCCGAGCCCGAGTGCCGCGGCGGCAAGCGTCGATATGTCGTCGCTAGCGCGGGCCTGACGCGCTGCGTGGAGGTACTCGGCGTTCGCCTCGGTGACCTGCCCGCTGCGCGACAGCGCATCCGCAAGGCGAACGCGGACAGCGGCATCGAGACCCGACGCGGCGGACACGGCTCGCGCAAACCACTCGGCGGCGTCCGCGTACATCGCGCCGCGGTATGCGACTTCGGCGGCCGTCAACGACCAGCGCGCTGCTGCTGTGCGGTCACCCGCGGCGCGCCAGTGCGCGGCGATGGCGGCCGCCGACACGGCGCCGCCCATTTCCTCTAGCGTGGAGGCGACACGCTCGTGTAACGCACGAAGCACGCCGGAGCCCAGCTCGGAGCGCACCGAGTCTTTTACGAGTGCGTGCGCGAACACGAAGCATCCGTCGCCGTCGTCGCGCACGAGCCCCGCCCGTACGGCGGGCGCAAGGCGGTCCCAGAGCGCGGCCCGGTCGAGCCCGAGAACCCGGGCGAACAGCTCGGCATCCGCTTCCAAGCCGAGGACGGCGAACGCGCCAAGCGCATCGTGTGTCGCTTGCGGAAGCCGCGCCGTTCGCCGCGCAAGGACGGCTCGGACGCCCTCGGGCACCACGCCGCGCCAGTGCGCGGGGTCGTCGACATGGCCGGACGCGCGCAGTAGACGGGCGACCTCGCCCACAAAGAACGGGCTCCCACCCGTGTGATGGCGCACTGCAGAAACGAGTTCGTCACTGACCCCCGCACCGACGTGGCGTGAGAGCAACTCGCGCAGCTCAGTCTCGCCGAAGCCGCCGAGCTCGACCACCAGGTCGGCCTTCGGGAGCGCGGCGATCTCACCGCGCCGTGCCGTAGCGAGGACGACGAGCGGGACTTCGGCGAGATCGGGAGCGAGGAACTCGAGCATTGCGGCGGATTCGGCGTCCGCCCACTGCAGGTCGTCAAGAACCACGACGTACGGTTCGCGTCGCGCCAGTGCGGTCAGCGCGCGTGTCAGCTCGTCGAATTGCCGGAAGCGGTCGAAGCCGGTGCCGGTGATACGGCCGATCGACGGGTCGCACGCAAACGCAGCGGGGGACCGTCCGCCGGCGCCGACGGTCCATCCCCGGTCGTTCGCCGCCCGTATCACCTGGTCCCACAGCCACAGTGCCGGGGCGCCGTCTCCCTCGCGGGCCCTGGCCCAAAGTGCAGGGATGTCACCCGATGCGATGGCGGCCTCGACGAGCGCCGTCTTGCCGATCCCCGGCTCGCCGACCACGACTACGAGCCCGCCGCGACCGTCCCGGCCCCGGCCGAGCGCGCCGGCGAGGTCGGCGAGCTCGTCACGACGTCCGACGAACTCCTGGGGGATCATCACGGCAACATTGTCACCCATCCGGTCACGAGACGCTCACCGGCGGGCCGATCATCGCGTGGACATCGCCGAGCGGCTCGATGCGCGGCGTCTGCAGGCCAGCCGCCTGCAACG